>JAQYWO010000225.1 GCA_029379215.1 Rhizonema sp. PD37 | reverse complement strand
CACTTATTAGATAAAACAAATAATAGTATTCAAAAAAGTCCTCTAGACTTCTTCTTTCTCACAGGCAATTTAAATATTTTGAGTAACCAAAATGTTATTACATATCAAAAAAGTCAAAATATTACCTTAAGTCATGAGTTTCAACAGTTTAGTTTAGAAGGAAATCAAGAAATTGCTCAAACTTCAATTACAGGTTCTTTTCAGCGTTCCTTTAATAATCCAGCTAATTTAACATTAGTAGCAGTTAGGAGCAATCAAGCGAGAGTTGTTGCGCCCGAACCTTCAATAAACCTAGCTTTAATCTTATTCTGTGGGTTAGTTGCCGTTGCTACTAAAAAAAGACATCAAGCCACTCATCGGTAAAAGACAGTTTTAACGAAAAGGCGAGAAAATCTGCTCTCTAGCACAAATAATTAAAACTCCACTTGCGGAAATAGAATTGCGTATATTCCCGTTCTACGTTGTATGAACAGGTTGCAATTAGAAGCAGTATCTACTATAATTATAAAGTTATGTATTCATCCAGGGGTGCCAGCAGAGCAGATTATCTATACTGTTATGGTTCTGCTCAAGATACTCGTTTGCGTTTGGGTCAAATTAGCCGCTTCCTCAGTTACCCTAATGCCATTGATAAGTTAGAGGAAAGCGAAGCAGTGCGACGAGTAAGCGTCAGGAAAGTTTTGCCAAAATTGTTCAAATTGCTAGGAACTTTGCATTATTGCTTAGTGTCAATCACTAATGATGCAATCCCCCTGATAAGTTCCACCCCAAAACGCGAAGGCATCTAAGTCTTCTGCGGCTTTAGCATCCCTTTCTTGATTGTGTTACCCTTGGCACAACAGACTAACTGGATGTTCTACTTTGATGAAGTTATCACCCAATCGGGTGCTGACCGCTTTCTTGACATTTGATATAATTAGTGAGGAGAGGTTAATTGCTATACAGATTAGCAATTCCATTTGTTTATGTCGGCACTTAGAAATCGTAAGTACGACTGCAGACACTATTATATAGATTGTCTGGATAAATTTTTGGTTCCTCAATAACAGATTGAATTGGTTCAGATACGTAAACACTATTGAAGTCGTGGTTGGGATAGATAATTTGTTCCTCCACAACCGCTTTGACAGCGTCAGATGCGGCTAGTGCCTTAACACCAGCAGCAGATATTTCAATTGGAACCGAACCTAACACATCAGGATCGGCAAGTTCTTTGCCGCCAAAGTCCTGGATAATTTTCCGGATATAGTCTAAAGCCAGCTTTGCTGAGTGGCGTATTGCTTCCATTGCCACTCTTCTCTCAGCACGCGATAACCGCGAGTTATTCCGTCTTCCAGCATGTTCAACATCCAGAAAGACGATCACGCTCACTTTCTGTTGAGGGGCTAAATTTTTTAATCGACAGGCAAACTCAGAACTGATCTTGTTTTTAAATGAATTTTGTTGATACATAATGATACAATCCCCAAGAGGCTCCTTAACTAAGAGCTTTTAGAGCGTCTAAAGGTTGAACTAAGCCCCATCCCCAACGATTGTCGGGGCGACGACCGTTTCCCTTCGGGTGTGTTGCTGTTTTCTTTAGAACATCAATTATATCTGTTACGCCTGCTGTTGGCTCAGCCGCCATTAGTAGGGCAGCAATACCTGCAACGTGCGGGGTCGCCATAGAAGTGCCATCCATGTAGTTATATTCGTAGGTTCCATGTGGAGTTTTGGTCGGCGGTATGCAGGAGTAGATTTGAGAACCTGGGGCAACAACATCAGGTTTTGTTACCAAATGGCTAATTTCATCTCCTGGGAATACAAGACTTGCGCCGCTACTAAAGAAAGCGACGTCTACTTGATTTTCTGGCAGCTTTTCTATTGCACCCACACTAAAGGCATTTTTAGCATTGCCAGGTGAGCTAGTATTACCGTGGTTTTCGTTGCCGATCGCCACTACAGGTAAAATACCATACTGCTTCAGTAGGATGTCAAGTACCTCAGCGAATAATGGTTCATAGTAGCTTAAGCCTAAGGACATATTGATAATATCCGCTCCTTTTTCAATAGCCCAGGAAATCCCCTCCAATAAGGTTCGCAAAGTCGTATCGCCGATCAGCACACCACCGACTAACAAATTAGCTTGCGGTGCAACGCCAATAGAAACACCTTTTGAGGTCATACCTCCGGCGATCGTGCCACAAACGTGAGTCCCGTGCTGTCCGCTATCAAAGGCTGGAGATGCATTAATCCGCCTCCCTAGCGGATCGATAACGACAAACTCTTTGACTCGGTCTTTAAGTGCTGGGTGAGCCGCATACACGCCAGTGTCAAGCACCGCTACGTTGATATTCTCTCCCAAAGTGGTTTCCCATAGCTGGGGAATCCCTAGCTGTTTCAATCCCCAAGTGAGGTTATCTTTGTGTTCCAAAGCAATCAATTCAGAATAATCAACCTTTCGGGGCTGAATAAGATGAATTTTCTGATTGGGTAAAACAGCAACAACGTTCGGCTGTTCTGCTAAGGCTTCTAGAGTCTTACGAGTCACCTCAACCGACGCTACGGGCAATGCACCTGATCCAATAGTAGAAACTTCTAGCAGTCCATCCCGATAACCCAAGTCAAGACTTGCTTCTTGATAATCATCATGAAGGTCTTTAGCTGTTTTGATGGCAACCCGTCGTTGAACCTGAAGTTGCTCCAACCGTTGTTTGAGTTCACGCAGACGACCCCGTGGTGGCGAACCCTCAATTTGCGGTGCTTCGTAGATCACAATTGCATCCCGCTTGTCGTCTTGCCCCATTTCGGCAAGAAACGGCTCAAAAGCTGGGGAAATTTTATTTTCTGGATCCACTGCGATCTACCTCCTCTATTTAATGAACGTGAACTCGATTTTTGACTATAGTGTAATTGCGGAACTTTTCTTTTACCCTGTGTTTAAAAGCCCTCCGGGCAAGGCAGAGGGCAGAAGGCAGAAGGCAGAAGGGAAGAAAAAAGTTTTTAGAAAAGCCCTTATGCTTTGCCCAAAGCGGGTTTAAGTCCCCCACCAAAATCGTAAATTTTGGTGGTCTTCAATTGGATAGGGATTCAGACCCTATCCAAATTGCCTTCTGCCTCCTGCCTTGTTTAAATTTTCAAGACAATCTTTCCTGCTCGGATGTCTTTGCAGGGTCGAGTGTAGATGCTGTCTGCCGCCAACAGTAAATTCCACTATGCCAATCGGCATATGACAAAAGGACGACAATGATCGCCCTCATGTCCCTTCTTGCTTTTAAAATAGCAAAAATTTCATTCCTAACATAAATTTTTGTGCTATATTTGACTACTATTCCTAAAATAGGTTAAGCATTTTTACTGTCAGTCCCAAATTGTATTCAAATAAACATAGATAGTTGTTAACTTTTAGCAGATCGCGACTTAGTCATTTTCACGATCGCGGCGGAGGAGTAACAAGCTTACTTGTTCTGACTAAGACACAGTTGCGATTGCCCTGATTTCAGTCAAGGCGGTAACGACAGAAAGCTTACACTTGTAACAATTGTGACTATCGATAAAAGCCCTGGTAAGATAAGATGTCTCTCGATGCAGGAAAAAGACATCTGGCGATTGAGTTGAAGTTGCCTGAGTTATACAAGCAACAGTAAGTTCGAGCGGAAGTTTTCTGCGCTCGAACCTCTCAATGCCTAAGCAAGCTATACAATCTGCTTTTTGATTTCCGGATTTTCATTCTAACACATGGAACATAGTCAGGGCTTTATACCCGACTATGTTGCTCCACCTTCTCGTTCAGTTAAAATAACTGCAGCTTGTCGTAAAAGTTCATTTTGTTCAGTCTGAATCTCTTCTAGCCTTC
Organism: Rhizonema sp. PD37; assembly: GCA_029379215.1. Taxonomy (GTDB): domain Bacteria; phylum Cyanobacteriota; class Cyanobacteriia; order Cyanobacteriales; family Nostocaceae; genus Rhizonema. The sequence goes on along the minus strand of JAQYWO010000225.1, from coordinate 10,317 downwards.
GGGATATTTCTGCAAGTTTTTGCTGCTGCTCTTTATAAATAGATTGAGAGGTAGCAGCAGGTAAAGCTAATAATGTTTTATCACTCTTTTTCTCATTCCTCAATTGTTTAACAGCTAAGGTTCCCAAATTATTAAAAAATAATAAGCTAAAGTGAATAACAGCTTGAATAAATTTGAGCGGAACTCGTAGAATTGAAAAACTAGCTAACTCAATTAACCGACCAATTGCTTTAATAATGTTCCAAACTAAAGCTAGGGTGAAAAGCAGTATTATTAAACTGATGATTGGGTGGTTAACAGCCCAGTTAAGGATCTGGAGTAGCTGTAAAAATTTTGGATGTTCGCTAAGCCAATTGTTTAGTGAAGAGGCGATCGCTGTTTGAATAGCATCTGACGTTGTACTTTTAATTTGATCGGCTGTTTGTACTGTCTGTTGTAAAGATGCTTTCGCTTGTTCAAGATTTGTGGTTACCGTATTAACTGCGCGATCACTTGCTTGAGTTGCTGTTTCCTTCAAAGCCTCCCCAGCTATGTGCGCCGATTCAGTTAAAGAGTTAACTCTCTGGTTCACAAAATCTTTCGCCTGCTGAAATTGTTGTAAAAAACCTTGAGAGATATTCATGTTTATAGGTAAATATAGTAAATGGACAGTATTAATCTCCATTTCCATTTTTGTAAATGCTATCTTAAGACTAAGCATTCTCTAAGCATATTGCCAAGAAATAAATGCCCAGCCGTATTGGGGAATATTGCGACTACGACGAGAGATCTAGTTTGACGGCTGGGCATTTATTTTTATGGATCACTCTAAAGGAACATGGCAACATGGAAGGCAAGTGAGGTTAAGGTCTAATGACAGTTGCTAAACCAAGATTCTCAACGTTTGAAGCCTACTTGACCTATGACGATGGAACGGATAATCGTTATGAACTCATGAATGGGGAGTTAGTTGAGTTGCCACCAGAAGCTGAACCGAATAGTGCGCTCACGACGTTTCTGTTAGTAGCGCTGATGAATGCAGGTGTTTGACTTCGCCTCATTAAGCCTTATACCTGTGAAATTCAGGTTCCTGTCATTCAAACCCGAGATACTCAGAATCGTTATCCCGATTTGGTGGTTCTACGTGAGGAACATTTAGCGCTTACCCAGAAACGCCTGACAATTACACTAGATATGCCACCCCCCAGACTTATTGTAGAAGTGGTTAGTCCAGGAAAAACAAACCGCGATACGGCTTCAGCCGTTGCACAGCATCGCGACTATACCTGTAAACGCGCACAGTATTGCGAAATAGGTGTCTCGGAGTATTGGATTGTCGATCCTGAACAGCAAACAGTTTTAGTGCTGGAGTTGCAAAACAATCGGTGCGCTGAAGTCGGCAGATTCAAAAGCCGCGATCAAATTGTTTCTCCTCATTTCTTAAGTTTAAAATTAACCCCTGAAGAAATCTTTGCCATAGCACAATCAAGATATAAGCTTTGCCAAGTCGCTAAACCCCAGTTATAGGTAAACCGCGCAATACCTGCGTGTTTATCCATGATTGTTTTTTGGGCTGGACTTAGTTTTAGCCTGGTTTTGATGGATAAAAGCATTGTTCGATTTCAACACTCTACATCGCAAAACCTCATCAAACAAATTTTGGGCTTCACCTTAAAATACTATTTCTCAACCCGTCAACCTGCACAATGTATGATTTCAGGTTATCCTCGGTAATAATGTCCTCATCATTTTTTACGTATTTTAATTAATGAAATAGTTATTATTATATACAGTAATAGTTATTCTCAAGCTTAGCTAGCATGAGGAGTCTGTTCAGCCAAGTACAAATCAATTGCTTCTCTAATTAAATCTGGCACCGTGCATTTTCTCTGGTTAGCTAAACTTTTTAGATACAGCTTAACTTCAGGATGTACCTGCGCTTTAACTTGCTCTGATAGCGGCTCGTCTCTGCCATTATCGAAGCGGTACTTAGTTCCAAAATCAGGATTACCACCAGGTCGCGCCATCGGAAACATTCAACTCAACTTCTAGATTATAACGTCGTACTATGTTAATTTAATGTAACTAGTCGATGAATAGTATTGTACGATGCTATTGTGGTTAAAGAAGAAAAGCTGGAGAGCTAATTCATTCTGATGAGTGGTTGGCGATCAATGACTACAAAAAGCCCCGACTTATAACGAAGTCCGGGGCGGAATCATTTTAATTGTTATTACCATCATGACACATCGAAGTGAAGGAAAGTTCTATCCGTTAACATCACATGTAGCGAAGAGTTTAAAGTCCGCAAAACTAACGGCAGCTGAGTGGCGACTTTGGAGTTACTTAGTAGAGATTAAGCGTTACAACTGGCAAGATGCAGCAAGGCACTTTGGGTTGGAGGTAGCAGTATGAGCGGAATATACAACGCCTCTAGACATTGCTTGGTAGTTAGCGAGGACAAAGGTAGTTATAAAAGTGCAAAAGTTATATACCTAGAGCTAGATGAGATTTGCCGCGATGGCGGAACACAGCCACGGGCTGTGATCAACTTACATCACGTTAAACTCTTGGAAGAGCAAATGGAGGATGGGCAACAACTAGAACCGATCACAGTCTTCTATGATGGCGAGTTGTACTGGTTGGCTGATGGTTTCCACCGATGGTATGCTCACCGCAATCGTCAAGAGGACGCGATCGCTTGTGTAATTTATACTGGCAACAGACGTGACGCTGTTCTTTACTCTGTAGGGGCAAATGCTGATAATAAGCCAGCTTTACCTCGCTCTAGAGTTGATAAGCATCGGTCTGTAATTACCCTGATGCAAGACGAAGAGTGGGGAACATGGAGCGATAATCAAATTGCAAAGCAGTGTAAGGTGTCTCAACCATTTGTCTCTAAGCTTAGACAGAATCTCACTTATAACGTTATAAGTGAGAATTCTACTCGCACATACAAAACCAAACATGGCAATGTTGCCAAGATGCATACTGCTAAAATTGGTAACTCTCAGAAAAAAGCAATTAAGGAGGAAAGTCGCGTCAGACTCAAAGACGACCAACCTCTATTTCCCGCTCAGTCTGGTACAATCACACAATTACCATTACCTGATGCTGCAATCGTGCAACTAGATAATGGTACTCGTGAGTTGATTCCACTTCAAGACTTGAATACGGATTTGAGCAACCCGTACCAGATAGCCCATCATCTGAAGTTTGTTCCAGGTGGATTGGTTGAGATTCGTGTTCCTACCAATAACAAGATTAACGGTCGTTTAGGGCGCATTGCTGCTGTACATGAAAGTACAGTAGATATTTGGCTACGTAATGTAAACACCATGACTGTGAACAAGCATACCTTGAAACATCAGCATGTGGAACCAGTACCAATGTCTCGAGAACCGCAGCTAGTTGAGATATGCGATCGCCTAAACAAACTCACAAAGTGTGAATTAGATCCATTTGAGGTGCAAATTCTTTCGCTACTTGAGCAACCAGTGGTGTTTACACCAGTTGAGTTGGAGTATCTTGCTCATATCGAGCACCGTTACGGAATCCACAAAACTTGACGGTGGTAATTATAAATCTATTTTAAGCAAAAAAATACTGCTTCAAAGTATACACAATCACATCACAAAAAGGCGTATATCGCCTCTCACTATCTAATTGCTGATAAGCTTGAGCAAACTGCTGTATTTCTGCATCAGTTAAATCCTGAACAGTTTGCAAAACAGTGTCAATTGCTACACGACGCAGTTTTCTTAACTTATTAATATCGAGTGCCAGCTTTTCAATTGTTGTTTTAGCAGCTGCTTGCTTGTCAAGATCGTCGGTTGGTAAAATTTCTCCAAAACCAGAGTACTTAAAGAAATCCTCACAATTGGGATCTAAGGGGGAAACCATCAGTTCCTCGTCAAACCAGGCACCTTTTGTATGTCCGCAATGTACTGGCACGCGAGGTTTGTTTTCATCTTCTCCTTGACAGGAAGCTATAAGATTTGTGTAGTCAAATGTCAAGTTTCTGTAAACACTTTTAGGTTTAAAGTGTTCGATATGACAATTCTGGCGACTGATTGGTCTACTACAGTAGCAACAGATGTATCCTTGCTCTTGTAGTAGTGATTGGTACACCTCGTTTTTTACTGGTTGGCTAAAGGATTTCCAATCAGGTGTGCGACTACCAAGCTCCTGCTTCCACTGAGTCAAGCTACTCGGTTCTTGACTTTTTTTAATATATTTCATCGATTGAGAATTTCCTTACGCCGAATCAATACATCTGCCCTCACAAACTCTGGATCGTCTTCGCCGATTTCGTCCGCTAAATCTTTACGCAATTGGCGGGCACGATTGATATCTCCCTGTTCGATCAATCGAAACAAATCGCGCAGACTATTTTGGATTTCTGGTGGGCGTTCTGGAACACCCATAATGTCTTCTAAAATACTATTGCTATCTCTACCAAAGGAACTTTCCGGCTGTTGAACAACGGTTTCATTACTTGTCGCTTGTAGAAGGTAAAGACTATCAGGTTTGACATGACTCACCACTTGTGGCGAATGAGTGGTGATGATGAATTGACAATTGGGAAATGTCCTTGTTAATGCGGGAATAATTTGCCGTTGCCACTTTGGATGCAGGTGCAGTTCAATTTCATCAATTAAAATTACACCGCTTCCTTGGAGTGGATCAAGATCACCAGGGTTGGCGATCGCCAAACGCCTTGCCAAGTCTCCTACCATTGCCAGCAAGCATTTTTCTCCATCTGATAGTTGATTGACGATAAATTCCTGTCCCTGTTTTTTGACAGTCATTTGCAGAGGCGATCGCGCCACTCGTAAATCTGAAAAATCTGGTTGCAAAGAAGCGATCGCTCTTCTCACTGCTGACAACTGCTTGTCTCGATAGCCGGGGTTATCTCGCCGCAATTCATTCTCCAAGTCTTCTGTGTTTCTAAACCATTCAAAGAAGCCTTTAAAATCAATTCTGCCTCCAGTCAGTGCTTGATCATAAGCATTAATTTGCTTTACTAAATAATCCGCCGTAATTTCCAAAGGCAGATCCAGAACAGCACGATTAACTGGATAGTAAACTACCACAGGAATGCTGGCATTCTCATTTTGATCTAACTGACTCTTAATGTAATCAACAGCCGTTTCTAAAGAAGCTACACTATCTTGACTGACATCATCAGCTTCTATCTGAGCAAACACTTGCGATAATGCTTTTGTCAAATCGCGACTACGATTCAGTTGTTGTAACCGTTGATCATCTATATCTACTAATATAGCCTTGATAGCCTCCAAACGCATTTCACCTGCGCTTTTGGCTAATTTACTACCTTCTTTCTGCTTATTCACTAACCAAGTGAATTCTCGTCCTTCATCAAGAGAAACTGTAATTTCAATTTCCGTTTGTTCGCTGCCATTCATTATGTCTTGTTCGCTTAAAGAACGAGTAGAATCAAGACTCTCTTGAATTCGTCCTGTCAACTTTGACAAGAGAATAGCGAGACAATCAAGAATACTTGATTTTCCTACTCCATTGATCCCCAGCAGTACGGTAGGCTGGTTTTCATCAAATAAGAGCGTCAAATCGCTGATTCTACGAAAAGAAGTTATTTTGAGACGCTTGATTTTCATCTTTGGAGACAAGTATATTTACTATCATTAATTCTTAGTCATTTGTGTTTTGACTATAGTGATTTTCAGTTGTGTCTCATAGATTCAAAGCCCCCACCCCTAGCCCCTCTCCCAAGTTTGGGAGAGGGGTATATGATAAGAGCGGTGAGGGGATTATATATGTGACTTTATCGAGTTGTAATATAATGACCAAGGACTATTCTAACCAGTTACATTTATTTATGCCGACTTACTTATATCGTTCCAAAGGATGATTTATCAAAAGTCTAAGATACCCGACTTCTTAAAGAAGTCGGGTATCTCATTTGTCACGAATAATTTAGGACTGCTTTATCTTGGCTGATAACATTTAATAGCCAACATACTATATTTTCCCTCTGCTTGCTCAAACTACTATAATTAAGCTGATTTGAGCGAGATAAGACCTCTATCGAAAACCTGGTTATCAGTGCCGATCGCACTAACTTCTATTTTATCTGAATACACTTCATAGGCAGCAAAACTCAACTTTGAAGCTGAATGCTCTGTCCAATCAGAACGTTCTACAGGACGAGTATCTGCACCAGCACCACTGATTAAATAAGTTGTGCCATTGATAGAACGAGTCCGCTCATAATTGTGTTCATGACCATTAATGTAAAGCTGGACATTATGTTTTGCCAACAAGGGAGACAAAGTTTTAATAAAAGCGGGATTACTGCCATACATCCCAGATGAATAAACTGGATGATGCCCAAATACAACTTTCCAAGGTGCATCAGAGTGACTGAGTTCCTGTTCTAACCAGATAAGCTGATTTTTCCAATCAGCATTAACGTTAGTATCTAGGGCAAAAAACTGGATTTGATTGTGACGAAAGGTGTAATGGCGTCCTTTCATATTAAAACCGGGATATTTGACTTGCAAATCGCCATTAGCATTGCGGATATCGTGATTTCCCAAGCAAGCTTGAAATTTGACATTCTGACTCAATAGAGGTGCATAAGGACGCTCAAACACCTCACCAATTTTTTCCATCTCCCCATTCGTATAGATATTATCTCCAGCCAAAATCACTAAGTCGTAAGGATTTTGGCTGTGATAAACATTCATTGCTTTGGCGACAGCATACTGAGTTTTTTCGCCGGTGCCTGTATCAGATACGGAAACAAAACGCAGTAACAAATCTTTTTTAGTTGGAGTTACAGCGGTTGCCGTGCTTGGTGTAGCAATACTAGTATTGTTGCTGCGCCCTGCCGCACAACCCAGAAATCCCACACCAATTGTGCTAAGGCTACTTAAAAATAAAAATTGACGGCGTTTAAGCTTCATAATTCATCAAGTTCAATATGTAGAAAGTTTAGCTGAAGCAAAGAGCTAATTGTACTGAATCATAATTAGCATCAATCCTTTTCCCAAGTGCCGAGTGCATCAAATTCAATATTTACACTCTTCTCAAGACTCAGCACTCAGCAACGCTCCTCGCCTCAACGGGAGCCAGTGCTGGACTCAACTCAGGACTCTTTTAGTGATACATTAAGGCAAAGGAGGCAGCAAAGAGCATTTCTTCACGTCATTTGTCCTTGATTCGCTGCTAGCGGTGAAAGTTCCATGTCACAAGACAATCAAAATTCCCTACCATCTTCTTCCCCTGAACCGGAAGCGAATCAGTCTCAACAGATGACTGATAGGATAACTCCAAGAACCCGAAAACCCTATCAGAAAGTCCAGCCATTTTGGAAGGCTAAAACTATCCAAATTTTGCGAGGGACAATTGGGGTTTTAGAAGCAACAGCGGAAAAACTAGAAACAGTACCCTCTCCTGGTTCTGAAGGAACCTCCAGTTTGTTGCCACAGCTTCAGTTACGATGGAGTAAAGCTTTAGCTAAAATTCGCTCTTTATTGCCAGGAAATTTATCAGCTAAGTTATCAGACACTGCTTTAACAGGCGTCATTGCCGGAATTCTTGTCATTTTGGTATGGACAAGTTCCAGTATTTTCACCAAAAAACCTGTAGAGATTGCAAATGTTCCACCTCCACAGGAAGAACCTCCTGTCACAATAACTATTCCACCCCAAATAAAAACACCTTCTACCCCACCTATAGAGGAGACACCGCCACTGGCTGAGGAACCATCGCTACCAGAACCGGAACCAACACCAATACCAACACAAACTCCAACACCAACACCAACACCAACACCAACACCAATACCAACACAAACTCCAACGGTTATATTGACACCAGAACAAACTTTGATTGCAGCTATTGAAAATCAGGTAGCTACGGTTAGCGATCGCTTCGCCTCTGGCTTAATCCAGTCTATTCAAGCTAACTTCCGCACCAGTAGCCTGACAATGAAGATTAATGATAATTGGTACACACTTGATCAATCACAACAGGATAAATTAGCTGCACAAATGCTGCAACGTTCTAAAGAACTGGACTTCACTCATCTAGATATTATCGATACCCAAAACAGGTTAGTAGCGCGGAATCCTGTTGTTGGCGATCAAATTATAGTTTTCCAAAGACGCATGAGCAGTTAAATATTTCAGTAAAAATGATGATTTGTGAAATCATTTTAATTAACCGTTTAATATAGTTTAATTCTGTATACCTTCTCTAAAAGATAGCAATCTCAAATCCCAAATAATTTGAGAGAGTTAATGACGCTAGAAACCCGGTTACTTGATGAAACCGGGTTTTTCTATTACTTATCTTTTGAGTCACAGACAGAATGTCCTCACTCCAACCGCTTCTGGCAAACTTCTCTCAATGTTGAGAGAGGGGGTTGGGGCTCACAAGGGCTTTGTTTTTTACGTAAAGTCTGCGGGAGAGAGTACTCTCTCCCGCGAGCTTTACATGTAGGTAAGACGCTCGTTGACAAGGGAGAAAAAGTAGACCAGGAAGAAGATAAAATCTAAATATATCTACTTACTTGTTCTCTGTCTTGCGTAAAAAAACTGCCTTGTCTGCTTTCCTTCCTTGTCCTCCAAGTCTTGCCAACACCCGAAAGTAAAAAACCTACACCTGTGAGGGGGGTTGGGGGTGAGGACGAGATTGTACGAGTTACAATTGATAACCACTATAATTCTGACAAACGATTGATTTATAAACGCTGTAAGTCAGTCGGCGGAAAGGATTTTAGCAGCAAGATATTTGCTAAGCCTGCTTCAAAATTCTCCGTTTTTGTGAAAACACGCCAATTCCTGCAACTAAACCTAATCCAAGTAAAGCAGATGGTTCAGGCACGGGCTGGTAACTACGAGCTATTGTTTGATTATCTGTTTCAAAGCCAGTAAGAGGATTAGCCAATTTGTTGATGAATGCAACCTTATTAAAGGTTACTTTGGTATCTGTGGGATCAGCGAAAAAGTTTACGAAAACAAAGGGTTCGCCTGAATCTTGACCCTTAAATTTTGGATTTGGATTGCCGTAGTAGCTTTTATTATTATTGACAAGCTTGATGACATCTGCCGTTGTAAATTTTTCTAAAAGTTGGTTACCTGAGAAAAAGTCAAGTTCATTATTCTTGTCTCCAGCTGACCACCAAACTCCAAAATAACGTTGTGGATTTGTTAGAGTCAGAGTCGATTGAGTATATGTTGCAGGCGCTCCTGATTGACCTGGCTGGACGACCAAAAATTTTCCTGTACCACCAGCACCGCCATACTGATTTGCTGCCACTATATCTCCTTTATCGTAGATGCCAATTTTGGAATCACCAGCAAATGCTAAGCCATTACTCTTATAGCCTGTAGTTTCCGAGTCAAAATTATTGACAAAAACACCTGTTGCTCCAGACGAACTATTAGTAAGCTTAGATTGTTGAACCCCAGGTGCTTCTATCGTTACCTTAAACTTAGGAGCAGCCATCGCAGGTTGGGATACGATAGCAGCAGACAAAACTAGACTCGCAGCAATTGTTGATTTAGTGAGAGAACGCTTCATAGTAAATATTCTTTTCTTATTTAATGCCAGTAGATCTGCACTTTGCAATTTGTGAGTGTGGTAACAATGCCGATAAATGCATTAGTTACAAATACATTGATTGCTAAAGCTCAATTACTCAATTTGGATTTATCGCAGTTCTCTCCTTCGATCCAGTACACGGCAACCCTGCCTGTCTGTGTTCAAATTAATTGAGAATCGCCATAACTTATTTGTAACTTGGGTATCTCTTAGACAAGATCCACAAACATACGTAAATTTATATAAAGTGTTATATAGCAAAGAAGTAGGAATAGGACTTACGCAAAAGTTGGCACTCGGCTTAATTTATTGAACCGCAATAGACTTGACTTGGGCAGTGCGTTGGCTATTTTGTTGCGCGAATGACGGCTTTCCCTCCTTTGGCGATTGGCTTTCATACTCTGCCACGCTCCTCGCCTCAACGAGCGGGAACTAAACCCAGGCGCTGGCAAGGGCAGATGCGTGACTGCCCTTGCCAAGAAGGAGTAAAGTTTACGTAAGTCCTAAGGAAAATAAAGAAGGTTTTGTTAAATCAACTATTTAGCGATCGCTCTGCTTCTAAATTTATTTAGTCTCTTCCCACCATTAAATGGCTTGTATCCGTCTTGTTCCTTTCGTTCTGACTGGTAAATTTTTTACCATTCATCTTCCTGTGATTATGGGAGCAATGACTACGTCAAGTTACTTTCTTTGTACGTAATAATCTTTAAATATATTTGTTATAAATAATACATAATTTTATGA
>JAQYWO010000224.1 GCA_029379215.1 Rhizonema sp. PD37 | reverse complement strand
AAATAGTAGTGGTTGTGAATGCAGTCATGTGTTGACGCATCGCCAGCATAACTTGCGTATCTTCGTTAAGTTTTTGTTGTTCTTGGACTTGAACGCTGACTTCTCTTTGCTTGCGCTCGGCAGTACGGAAGGCGTTTTGTAGAGTCTCAAGAAAATGAGGCGGGAGGTCTTCAAGCTGGCTAATTTGGTCAATAAATCTTTGAATATCTAGTTGATAATTAATACAACCATCTGCTGTTAGGAGTAACTCAGCTTGCTGACTTTTTTCTTCAACTAATGAGGCAATTTTCTCTTTGACGCTTTGTAGTGCTTGTGAGAAGCAATCGCTTTGTTTTGTTGTCGGTTGCACCGAAATGACATTCTGTCTAATCTCAATCACTGGCGGTAAGAGGCGCAATTTGGGGTAGATTTGTAGCAGTGTTTCCATTTCCATTGTGCCATCAGACAGTTTTTCTGTATCTTCAACTGGTTGGAACCAATCGTTAATTTTCTCAATTCCGGCACGAATCTGGTTTTTTTTCTTAGTTAATTCATCTGCTTCAGGATCTGCTTCATTTAACTCCAGAAATACCTCCACCGCCGTTAGATATTGCTGCGCTTGATCAAAGTTCATTGGTGAGGCAGGCAAAGTGGGTATTTCTACTTTTTGACGACGAATCAGTTGGGCTTTGCCTTTAATAATCCACTCGTGAACAAAACTAGTAGGGCTTTGTAAAATCTCTGTGATTCCCCAGTCTTTGAGAGATTGAATTTTCTCGAACACACCTACTTTCTTGGATGAAAGTGGCACTTTTCCTTTGAGAGAAACTTCTTTACGGTGATAAGCTAGCCATCCAGCCAGCAGAATTGTAAAATTATATTCACTGTATCCGTAGGGTGGTTCGTTGAGAACTTTCCAAATTTTTTCTAGGTGAATAGATTTTTGCGGTTTTCCTTCTAAGTCTACTAGTTCGGAGATTTTATCCCAAGCTGCGCGAATTTTTTCATGGATAGGTTCTTGAACAGTGTATGTCTCAGAAGTTTTCTTGAATAAACGCCATAAACGATAAAAAATCTGATCGATGACAGTAGTGTACGAATTGTCAGGAAACGTCTGTTTACTCAACGTGTCTGCTAGTAAAATTTGTTTAGCAGTCCATCCGACAATTTTCTTACCTGTGAGGTGATTTCGTCGCATCTTATCCACTTCATCCACTGGCGGGACGAAGGGATACAGTTCTTGCAAGAGGGCGCTGATGACTCGAGAAGGTTTGCTTTGTTCAGCAGGTGGAATTTTTTCCAGTACTATGCAGTGATAGGTACAAGATTTGAATAACCTTTCTAACTGAGTGTTAACTTGATCTTCCCAGCGTTGGAGAAGTTGTTCGTAAGCAACTCCAAAGAGGCGTTTTTGAGAAGATTCTTGTTGTTGAAGAGTTTTAATTTTCAGTAAGACACGGCTTAAATTTCCAGTTTCCTCCCCTGGAATGGCAACGGCAATGTAATTTTTGATGGGGGAGTTGGATAAGCGATCGCTTATTGTAAGGCGAAACTCTTGTAAGTCTTCTTGAGTTTCTGCCAACACATATGCCAAAATTCCCTTTTCTTCTACGTCTCTTAGCGTTTGGTTGCTATCGAGCGTCTTAATCAATCTATCAATACTATATATTTTGTACTCAAATTGCCAATCTTCTCTGACCAATTTGTTGTCCTTGACAAACTTGGTGGCAGGAATAGTTACATCACCCAGGTATTCTTTAATGTTGGACTGACAATGCGAGACAATATCGTTAACAGATGTTTGCACATCTTTAATTTTTTCTTCAATTTCTGCTTCAATGCCTGTGGGGTTAATTCCCTCAAAGAAGCGATAAAGCTTAGTTTCAGGTCGATAGTAAATAATGTCTCGGGTCTTTTCTAGTTTATCTAGTACCGCCTGAACCTCGGATTTTGGCAATCCAGTTAAACTTACCAGAATTTCTAGATGTTCTTCTCGGTCTGATTTGGTAAGTTTTTCGCCACTAGCATAAAATAAGAAAAGAGCTTTGAGGACAGCTAATTCATCCCCAGGGTCGTCAGCACCAGCAACGAGAGTCAAAGCTTTTTTGTAATGAGTATAAACTGACTCCTTGGAGAAGTTTTCAATAAAAGTATCGACGAGAGCAATCGGATATATGTAGTTAAGTTTTCCGGCTTTTTCTACTGGTTCATCTTGAATAAAGTTTTTGACATAGCCCTTAATAAATTGAATGGCAGTTCGGTCTTGAGTGAAGTCAAGGTTACACAGCAGGTATGCTGTCAGTGGATGAAGAGGGAAACAACCTTTGCAAAGGTGGCGATAAAACTCGTCTAAACTCCAGCCTTTTTCTTTATAAATTTTAATTCTCTGCTCAAAAGCCGTCTCAGCTTCTCCAAATAGGGTATTGTTCCAGGTGTTATAAAATGCTTGCCAAGAAGGTTGGTTTTCTTGTTGAATTATTAAGTTATCTAACACCAACTCTAAGCTAGAAACTGGGTTATCATAAGTTTTACCATCTTTAGGAGCAAGACGACTGGCAATCTTTTCGTAGCTTGGTATTGCATTGGCCGAGATACCTAACGCTTTACTGGGATGAAATTGGGCAAAACTCAATAAAGCAATTTTTCCTTTGTAGTTTTCGCAAACATTGGTGATATTTTGTAGTGCAGTTCCGCCTGCTCCTATCGAGTCAGATGCCCAAGATTGCAAGTAGTAGTTGAGTTCATCAAATAAAATTAGAATGCCCTGGAATTGAGCATTTTCTCCAGTGCAGTAATTATGCAGCAGCTCTTGGAGGATTACTTCAATATCTACATCTGCAGAAAAATCAGGAGTAAATCCTGTAATTTCACGAGCCAGGTTTTTGACAGCAGGGATAACAGCAGGGTTATTTTCTCTCAGTTTACGAATGAGGGAATTGAGATCACCATCAGGGTAGCTTATGCTTTGCAGATAGTTCTGTGCTTTTGTTTTATCCTGTTCATTCAAACTTTCCAAGTAGCGCAGGGCTTCACTGCATGTACTTTGCGCCAAGGTGTTATGAATCCCAACTTCATCCAAGCTTTTGACGAGTACTTGCAGGAATTGCTTTTTAATGTTGTCTGCCGTGTCGCCACTCAGACAAATGACCAAGTGCTTGTGGCGTTGGTTTTGTTTATAGAGTTTTAATCCTTCTGCAATCGCCTCACCCTTACCAGAGGTTGCCATCTCCACTTGATGCAAAATTCCTTGCACTTCGCGATCGTTAAAAGACTTTTTGAAAAAATTAGCGATTACCACCGCAAAATGAGACTTACCCTTGCCATAATCCTGTATTATCAGATGAATACTCGCCTCATTGCGGCTATGATAGCTGCGTCGTAGTGCATCCAAAATGCCAACTGTCGATAACTCAGGCTTTTTTAGGTCGTAGTTAAAGATGAAACCCTCACACAGATTCAAATTCATTCCTTGATTATCGAGCATGCCAAAATTGACAGAATTGGCGACAATTCCTTTCTCGTTAATTTCGACTAGTTGGTTAAGGAGCATAAAACTTAACTTTGACAATAAAGTGCAGGCTGGATCAGTCTGAAATCAGATCACATAAGGGTAGTACACCTTGATTTTATGCCCCTACCAAACGCAAACTATCTTGATTGAATCCGCTTAATTCGTTGTTCAGACCAAGTTTTGGGTGCGAGTTGGTGCGGAAGTAATATCCACAATAATCTTTCCATTTTGCGCATCTGTTCTAAGTTCTTCCAGAAGAGAGTCATGTGACTTCCAGAATGGACTTGGAGATAGGTAATTAGGCAATCCAAACCAGCTAGTAAGACAACTGGTTTGTTTACCCGCGAACAGACAGACTTAATGGCAGCCAATTCCCGATCTAAATCGTGATGAAGAGCAAGAAACTTTTCATCCTGACTTATTCTTTGTAGCAAATTTTCTCTGTAGTTGACCAGATGGGCGTTATTGTGTAAAGCGACAAGGTTGATTTGAGCTTCGTTAGCCGTGTCCCAAAGGAGGAGATGGACGCGATCATCTGGTCTGGCATCACGCAGCCATACGCCACTAATCTCTGTCATATGCCTTTTCCAAAAGTGCCAGTGGTTCATCCCAACGTGGGATGACTTGGAAGGGAGGCACTGTCCGTCGCTGTTCGATGATACCGTAAGCTTCCAATGTATTAAGTTGTTCTTGTAGCGCTTCTGCCTTCATTCCCAAAACGGAAGCCAACCCCATTTTCTGGTTGATCATGGATTCGGTAAGCATAGATCCAGAATCTTTAAAGTCACGTTCCCACAGTTTTGCTAGGAAATATCCGACTAAATAAGGGTTAGGTAAGCGGGTTTGTCCCGCCACATATTGGTCTTTTTGCTGAGTCAGAAATTTGCAAGATGCTAAAGCTTGAGACTGCGTGTATGCTCCTAAAATATATTTCATCCTACTATCAATTATTTTGTTTTCTTCTTCAAAAACTAAACTCGTGTGATACAGCAATTCATCACGGGTAAATCTACTGTGCTGAGGTAAAAATATGTAAACAAAGTAAGTCCATGCACCCAAATTTGCTGGGTTATCTGGTGGTTCACGTAACCCTTGCTCACCCTGACTCAAATAAAAGTGTATCAGCCAGTCTGTAATATTTGACTCCAAGTCGGTGTCTCTTCTCCAAACAATCTCTCCTTCTGGACTGAGAAGATTATTTTTGATTAAACCTGCACGAATTGCCCAGCTTTTTATTCGTCCAACTTTTGCATTTCCCAAACTCGTTTTTTGCATTAAGTTTTGCAAAGTATCATTCAAGCCTTTTTCTTCAGCAGCAGCCCTTAAAATTTTGCTAATTTCTTCTTTCTTAAGGGGGAAATTACCATTAAAATGTAATTTTAAGTTAGCCATATCAACTTTACTCATGAATAAATTTGTTCAAATATAGCAGTCGTAATATTATTTTACATATCTACTATGCAAGACTCAAAGCTCCGATTTCTTAAAGAAGTCGGGGCTCTTATTTCTCCTATGACGGTCACTTTGCGTAATAGTTCTGAAAAAGTAAGAGAACTTTTTTATCTAATGAAGTAGAGAGTTTTGAATTTATATCACTTCTGGCAACCCAATACAAATCTTGTAAGAGATGGATCTGTAGAGAAACACTTGCGTTTTCAATTTCTTGGGCAACGAGGACTTTTGCAGAAATACGATGATGGGTAATGCTATGCGAAAATCGGTTTGGCAACTCTAAAAGTTGCAGATGTGGTAGAGATTTTAGAAGATTCTTAGTTTCTTCAATTTCGATTTCGGGGATTAATGGAAACCCGACGGTATTAGACAAAAATCCTTTTGTTCTTTTGACAATGGCAAGTGCATCAGTTGTCTTTCTCCAAATAACTACAGCAAACAACTCCACATTTACTGCATCACGTCGTGGTTTTTTGGGGGGACAGAATTCGATACAATTTTTGGCGAAAGCTAAACAATTTTCCTGTAAAGGACACAGAAGGCATTGAGGTTTTGTTTTGCGGCAGAGTGTTGCTCCCAATTCCATCATTGCTTGGTTGAAATCACCAGGACGGTTGTCTGGCTGAATGCGAGTCACATAAGCTAGAATGGCTGATTGTCCTGATGAACTCCACACATCCTGAAGGGCAAGCAAACGACTCACAACTCGGATAACATTGCCATCAACGCAAGCAACTTTTTCATGGCAGCATATGCTCGCGATCGCCGCCGCTGTATAAGGACCACAACCAGGTATTTCCAGCCACTCTTGGTAAGATTGAGGAAAATTTCCCTTCCTTCGTTCAACAATACACTGTGCACCTTTCTTTAAATTGCGGGCACGAGCATAATAACCCAACCCAGACCACAATTGTCGCAGTTTTTCTTCATCGCAAGCTGCCAGATCGTCAACAGTGGGGAGATGCTTGACAAATTCTGCAAATTTTGGTGTCACAATAGCCAAAGTCGTTTGTTGACTCATTACCTCGCACACCCAGGTATGATAAATATTTCTCGTTTGCCGCCAAGGCAGCAGTCGATGATGTTTGTCGTACCAAGCAATGAGTTTTTTTGTACAGCAATCCACTGTCAAACCTATGTTAAGCTCTGGCTTGTATGTTACCAATGAGTTGCCATTCTGGCAAATTGGCAGAATGACACGCAAAGCTAAAGTAATCTATATAATAAATCTCACTTTGATCAATTTAGCTGATCGGCGTAACTTATATCGACAAGTTAAGTACCAGGACATAAATGTATGAGTGGAAACTCTTTGTTCTGGAGTGCGTCAGTGTAAATTCAGGAATTTTGATTTTGTGGAGTACTAACCGCGAGCCTATTTTATAGGTGAAATTGTTGTGGCTGTAAACAGTTAATTGTCAGCAGTCAAAATATGATGTTGACAAATCCTATACAGATTGCTACAAATAAATCGCCTTTATATAGAGGATTTTCTCCCTGGTTTTTGAGATTGAACAAGGAAAAACTATTGTAAGCATTAAACTGTCAGCTTTGAAAGGAATTGAGTGAACATGATTGACTTAGATGCAACTATTCAGCTATTAGCTTTTCCTCGCTCAGCCAGCATGATTTTTCAGGATTAGACAACGTAAATCGAGCGCTAAATGCCAATAGATAAACGCTAATAACAGATTTAAAAGATTTAATGATATTGACAGTGAAGAGTAATTTGAATTCCCGATTTTTTCACATTCTTGTTTGCCTGCTTTCAACGACCTTGGTAGCAGATTGCGGAGTCATTCAAGCACAAGAAAGAACTTTATCTAGCAAAAAAATCGCTTACGGTGGCAACGACCAGCAAATAAGCAATCAAGGGCGATCGCGTACCTACTATCTTTACACACCAAAATCTTATAATTCCCGTCGTCCGATGCCATTAGTTTTAGTGTTTCACGGACATGGTGGTAGCGGTCATTCAATTGCTCGTGTTTCGCGCTTCAATACTTTAGCTGAGCAAGAAGGGTTTATTGTTGCTTATCCAGATGGAATTAATCAAGAATGGAGCCTTAGATCTAATCCTCAAACAAATGTGGATGATGTTTCATTTGTTTCAGCATTGCTCGAGCGCATACAACAAACAAGAAATATCAACAGCGAGAAAATTTATGTGACTGGCTTTTCCAAAGGAGCAATTCTCGCCCAAGCCTTAGCTTGTAAATTCCCTAATAAAATTGCTGCTTTTGCATCAGTAGCAGGTGCGATGCCAGTGCGACTTAAACCTCTTTGTCAGCCACGGGCAGCTGTATCAATGCTGATGATTAACGGTACAAGCGATCGCTCCGTACAATACCAAGGCGATAGCAACACCCAGGAGGGAGGAGCGCTTATTTCCGTCCCCGCAACAATTAACTTTTGGCGATCTCGCGATCGCTGTTCTGCATCGGCTCCAGCCCGACTGCTTCCCGGTGCTAATCCACGCGCACCCTATAAAGTCAAAACCTCTCGCTCCTCAGGTTGTAAAGATGGCTCAGAAGTTTTACTGGCAACTGTTGTTGGTGGTGGACATTCTTGGCCTGGTGGTACTACTGACGATGCTAGCCTCAATAAGTTCAACAATAAGCTTGGCTTTAACGCCAGTAAAATGATTTGGAACTTTTTTGAACGTCATAGCCTGCCTTAACCACTGAGGGATTAAAAGACACTGAGGTTTTCACCTTCAGATAGTCTCTAATACGCAATGTGCGAAGACGTTATCCTTATCCTTCAAATGGGATGAGGGCATTTTTTCAAGCATTACGAATCATCCAAATCAAAAAAGAAAGAATGAAATCTACTGGGGGAACCGGATATTCTGACAAATCGAAAGTCACTGTATTTTCCTCTAACTTCATAAATCGCCATTGAGTACCACTAGTGACACTCCCATAGATGGTGTTAACAGACTTCTTTTTAGCATTATTGAATCGCTGAGCAGCAACCATTTCTGCTACACACTGTCCAATTCCAGTCCTTAAATCTGCTTTTTTTGCCTCCACAATGACAACTGCGGGAGCATCAATTTCTATTAGTTTAGGTGAACGACTGAGCAAGAAATCACATCTTCCGTTTAGTCCCACAGAACTATCAACATCGAAATCTTCTCCAGAAAAAATCCCAATTTGCTTTTCCAATACTCTCCACACTTCCAGTAGTATAGGAGCAATAATTAATTCAGAACGCACTTTTTCGCTACCAGTTGCGATTGCGATCGGTAAGACTTCTTCCAAATACTCCACAAGTTGCTCAGAAGGTTTTATTAGTTCAATCTCTGGAACAAAGCGCCTTCCTTCAACAGTAATTAAACCAAAAGCTTCTTCCGCTTTTGTGATTGTTGTAAATTCGCTGTATGGCATATATTTTTGGATGAAAAAGATCATCGACTGTTTACAACTAATTCGATAGACAAGATATCAGACGTCTTAAAGAAGTCGGGTATCTGAATTTTGTGAAGTTAATAATTTATGACGATAATCTGAGTAAAGACGCCTTGGAGATGTCGGAATTGTTAACAGGAATATTGAAAATAGGTGAGTAATAGCAATCGCGCTCGGTATTTATCTAATTAAGAATCTTATGACATTGGAGATTGTATTTTTTCTAACGAAACCAAACCATTGTCTTCAAAATCTATCTCTAGATGATATCCTTCCATCATCGCAGTTCCCACTAAAGGCTTATAACCAGAAGCTAAAATGAGAACTACTTTTTCTACATCATCCCAAACGATAGTTGCTAAATGTATAGCTGATAAAGCTTCGCTACCGTCAGCTAACCTTATAGGTGTACTGGAATACAAAGGAAGATTTATTGCGGTGACTGCTTGTGGTGGTAAGGTAAGATAGCCGTTGAATCCAGTATCGATGGCAAAATCCACAGAAAAATCCGGTTGTTCTGGTAAACGGAAAATCACTGGAACTATTGCCCTGTAGTCAATCAATCTTCCGTAAATCATTCAACTGTACGCTTCATAGGAGCATTGCCAAAACTAAATGCAACATCATAACCGATTCGCATAGTAAATAATCTAGCGTTTGGATTCTTCCGCTTTAAACTTAATGCTGATTCTATACCAGTTTGATCGATTCCATATTCGCCAGTTTCTGCATCAATGACAATCATCTTGCCAATATTATCGCTATGCTCGACCTTTTGACGAATCTCCCGCTCGTAAAACTGTTTGGCTCTTTGGGCAACTTCCTCTACAGTCCAAAAAATAGCTTGCATAATTTCACCTGCTTTTACCTACTATTTTTCTCTCATTATAGATGCGTGCGAGCAAGTAGGGAATAGAAGCCCTCTCTCGCTGTGCGATTACGCTGTTCATGCGTATCGCAACGAAAAAGCGCGGTGGGCGATGCTTCTTCCACTTTTGTGATTGTTGTGAACTCGCTGTACGGCATTTATTTTTAGATTAAAAAGCTCATCGACAGACAAGATCCCCGACTTCTTTAAAAAGTCGGAGATCTAGATTTTGTGAATTACCCATCCGTTGCTAACATTTCTAACAACTGCGGCTCGTTCAATTGCGTAATTCCTAACTCCTCCGCTTTTGTTAACTTAGAACCTGCATCTTCTCCCACAACCAAAAAATCTGTTTTTTTGCTCACAGAATCTGTCACCTTACCACCTGCTTTCTGGATCAATGTTTTTGCTTCATCTCGCGTTAAGGTGGGGAGAGTACCTGTGATGACAAATATTTTCCCTGTAAATGGGGACGCCAGATTTTTTGTCTCTACATTTTCCTGTACAAATTGCAACCCAACAACTTTCAGACGAGAAATCAATGTTTGATTCGCATCAACAGAGAACCACTGGTGTACGGATTGGGCAATTTCAGCACCTATACCGTAAACAGTTTCAATATTTGCTTGATTCGCTTCTGCTAACTGTTCCACAGTGGGAAACTTCTCAGTTAACAATTGAGCATTCACACTGCCAACGTGACGGATACCCAAACCATACAACACTCGTGACCAAGGTTGATTTTTTGATTGCGCGATCGCCTCCACCAATTTCTGTGCTAACTTTGTCCCCATGCGATCTAATGCACACAACTTGTCTTCTGTCAAGTCGTACAAATCAGCAACGGAATGAACGACGCCTTTATCCACGAGTTGATGCACCAGTTTTTCTCCCATCCCTCTGATATCCAAAGCATCACGGCTCACCCAATGTTCGATCGCCCCTTTGAGAATAGCTGCACAACTGGCATTAACGCAGCGAGTAACAGCTTCACCCATTTCTCGCACGACTGGTTGATTGCAAACCGGGCAATGAGTCGGCATCACAAAAGGTATGGCTTCAGCAGGGCGGAGCTCTGTAAGTACCCTCAGCACTTCTGGGATAATTTCCCCAGCTTTACGGACGATGACTGTATCGCCGATGCGGATATCTAACTGAGCAATGCGATCACTATTGTGCAATGTAGCACGGGAAACAGTCGTCCCTGCAAGTTGTACGGGACGCATTTCTGCTAAAGGAGTCAGTGCCCCAGTTCGTCCCACATTCACAGCAATATTTTCTACGCGGGTAGGTGCTTCTTCGGCTGCGTACTTGAGAGCGATCGCCCAACGGGGAAACTTTTGCGTAAACCCAAGCTGCTCTTGCAGCTTAAAAGAATTGAGCTTCACCACCACCCCATCAGTCATATAAGGCAAATTCAAGCGTTCCGTATCCCAGTATTCGTAATATTCTGCCACCTCATCTAAAGAAGAACACAACTTGCGGTTGGGATTTACTCGAAGCCCCATCTTCTGCAATAATTCCAACGCCTCCCACTGAGTACTAGCAATACTCGCATCATCTCTCCCTGGAATATGTAAAGTGTAAGCAAAGAAATCTAACCGTCGTTGCGTTACAATCCGGGAGTTGAGTTGTCTAAGTGTGCCGGCTACAGCGTTCCGGGGATTGGCAAATACTGCCTCACCTGCTTTTTGCCTTTCAAGGTTGATTTGTTTGAATACTTCCAAAGGCAAAAACGCCTCGCCTCGCACTTCTATCCTCTCAACATTTTCTAGCTCTTCTAAATGTAACCGCAGGGGAATAGAGCGAATTGTCCGCACATTTTGAGTGATATCTTCACCCATTACCCCATCACCTCTGGTTGCCCCTCTGATGAGAATACCATTTTCATACGTTAACGCCAATGCCGAACCATCTATTTTCAGTTCGCAGACATACTCCGGGGACGTTCCTCCAGTTTCTACATGTCTCCCCCAACGCCGATCCCAAGCCTTTAATTCCTCAACGTTAAATGCATTTTCTAAGCTGTAGAGTGGAATATTATGGCGTACCGAGGTAAACTGCGTTGCAGGTTTTTCACCCACTCGTTGAGTTGGGCTATCCGGCGTGACTAACTCTGAATACTCAGTTTCCAACTGTTGTAATTCTCGGTACAGTTGGTCATAAACTGCATCCTCCATGATTGGAGAATCAAGGGCATAGTAAGCATAGCTAGCTCTTTGTATGAGTTGGCGTAGTTCTTGAACGCGCTGTTTAACTTCCAAGTTGATCGGTTCCATAACATCGTTCTCAATCAGCAATCATTTACAAGTAGGGTGCATTACAGTTAGACTTTACTAGAGAGTGCTGTAACACACTAATATTAAGTAAGCAGATGCGTTACACTAGTACAGATCGGCGGAAATAAACCAACAATCTGAAATAGGTAAATAGCCTACATGCGAAGGTGTTCTGTCTTTTTACTTTTGTCTTGTTGTACTAGGTTAACTCACCCTACTCATAACTCATAGCTGACTGAAATTCAACGCATCCAGTCTTCTACTTCATAGAGAAAACGTGTCTCGCCAACCAGTTTGCGATTTGCAGAAGTGCTTTGGACAAAAACAATGTATTTTTCCAAGTTGCTTGGCTTGATACGGACAGTCGCACCCATTGGTAGTCCCAACATCTCCCGTGCTGATTCTCCTTCAAACAAATCGCCTGTTGTCCGTTCCATCAAAATAATTTCTTTATGCCCTTGGATAGTTTCAGTTTTAGTAAATTCGTAGAAACCCCGCCCGACTGTGAACGTTAGACCATTTTCTAAAACAAACGCTTTGATAGAAATATCTTGCTCAACGTCTAACACCTGGAAACGCCCAGGTAAAACTGCTCGTAAATCAGCGGCTGCGTAATAAGATGTTTCTTCACGCTTCATCATCGAGTTAAATATTTGATTTAACCCACGACTCATACGCCCTTGGTGAATGACTTCTTGTTCGTAAGCTTGGAGTTGCTCATTGGAAGATTGCTGATAGCAAACTGCTAAGAACAAATCAGTAATGTATGAAAACTGATCTAGATTGACATGAAACCCGCCAGATTTTTCAGCAAGTTGTTTATAAAAAGGAGTTGCATGGGAGCGATTGAGGGCTTGCACTCCATAAACCATAATTTCTTTATCAGCCAATTTATCAGCTTCTTGCCGCCAATTCAGCTTTTTGGGATTGTGTGCTGGCGGATGGGGAATATCATCACCAATTAACACCAGTGATTTAGAAGCTGAATTTGACCAAGACAGAGATTGTGCTTCATGTAATACCAATTCATAACATTCAGGAGCATCTCCTCCACCAGTTGGTTCTACATTTTGCACAAAATCACAAATAGCATTAATATCACTAGAAAGGTCGAACTTTTTTGTGACATAAGTTGAGCCCTCATCACAATAATCACCATGTGCAATGATACCAATCCGAATTAAGGTAATTTCATTGATTAATCTGGTTACTGTTTCTTTAATTTTTCGCCTAACTTGGGTAAGACAAGGATACATACTTCCGGTAGTATCAAAGCTAAAAACAACTTCGATGTTGCTGCTGGACATAAATTTACCCTTCTTAATTTACTGATTTTAACTCGTTGAGCCTTGAACGTGGCGCAGGTTGCAGGAGCATTTCTGTGATTTACGTACTCATAAGAATGCTAAATATATAGTTCCCAGATTCGAGTTCAAAATTTACATACCTTTTACATGATGGCGCTGTCTAAAGCTACCATCTTAAACAGCTAAAAGTTTTGTATTTCATGTTTTTCCATTTAAAAATTAAAATTGAAAATTCCGCTAGACAACAATACTAGCTTTTGATAGCATCACAGGAATTTTGAGTGTCAACTCTGTCCCCTTTCCTAAAGTGGAAACACAGTTCAATTCTCCTCCATGTTGCTCTACCACAATTTGGTGGCTAATCAATAAACCTAAACCTGTCCCTTTACCCTCTGGCTTAGTTGTGAAACAGGAGTTAAATATATTACTTTGGACTGACTCTGACATTCCCTGCCCATTATCTGTAAACCGAATTGTGACTTGTTGATTATTTAAACTGGTAGAAATTTTAATTTGAGGAGTAGGGAATTGACTTTCTCCTATTCCCCACTCTCTATCACCCACTCCCTCTTCTAATGCATCAATAGCATTTGCCAGTAGATTCATAAATACTTGATTGAGTTGTCCTGGATAACATTCAACTTGGGGTAAATTGCCATACTCTTTAATGACTTGAATGGTAGGACGTTTGTACCTAGATTGTAGACGGTGCTGCAAAATCATTAGGGTTGTTTCTAAACCATCATGAATATCAACAGCTTTTTTCTTGTTCCTATCTGAACGAGAAAAGTTTCGTAGCGACTGCATAATTCCATGAATGCGATTTGCGCCAAGTTTCATAGAACAGATCAACTTTGGTAAGTCTTCCAAAGTATGCTCTAAATCACTCTCCGCGATTTTTTCTTCGATCTCGTGTCCCGGATTTGGAAACTGTTTTTGGTAAAGTTTCACTATATTCATCAAGTCTTGGACATACTGACTGGCATAATGCAAATTATTAGAGATAAACCCGAGGGGATTATTGACTTCATGTGCAACTCCAGCAACTAGTTGCCCTAATAACGATATTTTTTCTCTTTGTACCAGTTGTAATTGCGTTTTTTTAAGCTCCTCAAGAGTCTGAGAGAGTTCAGCAGTTCGTTCTTGCACTCGTTGTTCGAGTTGCTGTTTTTGTCGATCTAACTCTAAGTTTAATCTTCGGAGTTTTAAATGCACCTGAATCCGAGCAATCACTTCTTCTTGTTGGAATGGCTTAGTGATATAGTCTACTGCTCCTAAACTAAGTCCTTTTACCTTTTCTTCCTTATTTGAAAGAGCAGTCATAAAAATAATAGGAATATCTTTAGTTTGTGAATCTGATTTTAATAACCTACATATTTCAAATCCATCTATTTTTGGAAGCATAACGTCTAGTAATATTAAGTCCACTTGCTGATTTTGAACTATCTTGATTCCACTCTCATAGTCGATTCCTATTAAAACTCCATATCCCTCATTTTCTAAAACAATTTTTAAAAAGTTTTGATTAAAAGTACTGTCGTCAAT
>JAQYWO010000223.1 GCA_029379215.1 Rhizonema sp. PD37 | reverse complement strand
CGCCAGTCGCCTACGGAGGGAAACCCTCCTGCAGCGCTGGACTCACCGCTTGCGGTGAGGGGACGTAAAGCACAGCTTTACTGGGGTGGGGTTCTGCGTTGATGATAAATATTCAGGCGAACATGATATCACTTCCTTAGTCTAATCATCAGACCCAAGTTCAGATTCAACCGCTCCCAAAGCTTTCAAAGTTTCAACAGTTGCCTCATTTATACCTGTAATACCAGTGATATCCATACCTTCATAAGGTCTCTTGTCTCTGAGAGTTTGGATGCAATCACCCGTCAATACGTCCCAAAGTTTAATACTGCCATCATGGCTGCCACTGGCAATCATATCACCTTCTGGACCAAAGGTAACTGACCAAACCCAACCCCTATGTCCTTCTAATGTTTTGAGACATTCACCAGTACTTATATGCCACAACCTTACTGTACAGTCATCACTGCTACTGGCTAATACCCGAGAATCTGGACTGAAGGTAACTGACCGAACCCAACCTGTATGTCCTACCAAAGTTTTCAAGCATTCACCTGTACGGATATCCCATAGTTTCAATGTCTTATCTTCACTGGCACTTGCCAAAATCAAACCATTAGGACTAAATGCCACTGAATATATTCGATTGCTATGCCCTTGTAAAGTTTTGAGACATTGACCTATGTGGATATCCCACAGTTTCACTGTATGGTCATCACTGCCACTCGCTAGAATATGAGCATCCACACTGAAAGCGACGGTAAATATGCGGTTAGTATGCCCTTGCAGAGTTTTGAAGGATTTACCTGTGCTGATATCCCATAATTTGACTGTATGGTCTTCACCGCCACTGGCAAGAACCTGACTTGTAGGGCTAAAAGCAACTGATAAAACTCCTCCAGTGTCA
This sequence comes from Rhizonema sp. PD37, assembly GCA_029379215.1. GTDB lineage: Bacteria > Cyanobacteriota > Cyanobacteriia > Cyanobacteriales > Nostocaceae > Rhizonema. Next base: position 13,539 of record JAQYWO010000223.1, on the reverse strand, counting down.
CCTTGCAAAGTCTTGAGACATCGACCTGTGCCGATATCCCACAACTTCACTGTTTGGTCATCACTACTACTTGCAAGGATATTCCCATCTGGATTGAAAGTTATTGACCAGACCTTATTACTATGCCCCTTCAAAATTTTAAGGCATTGACCTGTACTGCTGTTCCATATCCTCACCTTGCCATCGTTAGTACCGCTAGCGAGTATAGTATCTTGAGGACTGAATCCTACTGAAAGTACCCAATTAACATAACCTTGTATAGTATTGAGACAGTGACCACTACTTACTTCCCAAATTTTGATTTCTTGGTCGAAAGTGCCACTAGCAAGTATAGTACCTTGAGGACTAAAAGCGATTGACAATACCCGATTAGTATGCTCTGTCAATATCCGCAAGCATTGGTCAGTGCCACAATCCCAAAGCCTTACTGTTTGGTCATTACTGCCACTCGCTAATACTTCACCATCCGGACTAAAGGCAATTGACCAAACCCCATTACTATGTCCTTGAAAAGTTTTGAGGCATTCACCAGTACTTGTATCCCACAATTTTACAGTATGGTCATCACTGGCGCTTGCTAGGATGTGACTGTTTTTCGGAGAGTAAGCTACTGACTGTACTCGCTTTGTGTGATCGTGTAGAGTGTTGAGGAGTTGACCAGTACTTATATCCCACAGCTTTATAGTGGAATCGTGACTACCACTTGCCAGAGTATAGCCATCCGGGCTAAAGACGACAGAGGAGACCCAGTTAGTGTGTCCTGTTAAATTTTGAGAAACCTGACCAGTACTGATATTCCATAGCTTCACAGCATTGTCTTCACTGCCGCTTGCTAAAGTATGACCATCAGGACTGAATGCCACTGAAAATACTGTACCGCTATCAGCTTCTAAAGTTCTCAGACAGTAACCATTACTCGTATCCCATAGCTTAATTGTTTGGTCTTCACTTCCACTAACAAGAGTCTTACCATCAGGACTGAAGCAAACCGACCAAACCCAACCTTTATGTCCTTTGCAAGTAAGGAATGGTTGACCATCTGCAACTTGGTACAAGTGAATCTCACCATTTGTATCTCCTGTAGCCAGAAGTGTACCACTAGGACTAAAGGTTACTGATAAAATAGCTCCGAAACTTTCAACAAAAGCCAACTTAGCCAAATTGGCATGAGCAAAGTTGACATTGTGTAAATCTACACGTCGTAAGTCTGCTTGCGAAATATTTAGGTAAGAGAAGTCATAGCCGCTTAAATCAGTCTCCAGATGCTTGAGTAGATTGAAAATATTTCCCCCCGTATACCCCGGTTCTAATGGAGATTCTTCTCGCAGCTTTGCTAGAATTTGAGTGAGCTTTTCTTCAACGTGTTTTTTGCTTCTCAAATCTGTGAGTAGACCATAAATCACTGGTTGAAGGATGAGGCGAATTTGAGTTTGCCGTACATAGTCTTTTGCTGTCGTCTTCATCAAAGCATGGCTTATAAAAAGCTTGATATTTTGCGTTGCAATCTCTTGACAAACTTGCTCTACTAATTGATTGGTCACATACTCCATTAACACGGGTTGTAGTGTAAAGAGTAATACGGTTTTTTTAACAAGTGTAGATGTCGTTTTCTCAAGTAGCGACCGCTGTACTAAAGACGCTAGAGCATCCATTAATTTTGGTGGTGGTATTGGTGATACGACATCTTCTCGTAACTCTGATAGTGAAATTGGCTCGCGATTAATTGCCAGCCAGTACATGATGTCCTTTTCTAAATCTGACAAGCGTGAAAACTGCTGGTCTAAAAGCTCGCGAATGCTACCAAGGACCGCCGTTTTTTCTTTGAGAAATTCAGAAACATTACCATCAAAAACATCTTCTACCGTCGTTGCCACTATTTTCAAGGCTAAGGCGTTACCTGCACAACGTTCAACTAATGTTGTCAATTCTGACTCTGAACCGCTGATCCCCTTATCTTCCAAAATTTTTTGCCCTGCTACCGCCTCTATTCCACTGAGTTGTAATGAACGAACAGGTAGGGCTTTTCCTTCTAGTGATGCTACCTCTTTGGGTTTTTCACGAGATGTTAATATCAAGCAACTTTGATGAATTTCTTGACCCACTCGTTTAATGAGTAATCCATAATCCTCATAGTCTTCTCGATAGAATCCTGCATAATTACTAGTTCGCAAAATAGTTTCAGTATTATCAAGTACTATAAGACAGCGGTGTTTGAGTAAATACTCAATTAGTAGCGAGATTCTACTGTCTACGCTTTGTGGTAAGTCATTTTCCGAAACCTCCAAGTTAGAGAAAAACTGAATTAGGGTAGCAAGGATTTCAAAAAGTGGAGGAGAATTATGGAGACTTCGCCAAATAACGTACTCAAACGATTCTTGAATTTGTTGCACCAGCTTGGCGGCAATAGAGGTTTTTCCCATTCCCCCCATTCCCAATAATGCTACCAATCGACAACGCTCGTTTATTAACCATTGTTCTAGTGTGTTGAGTTCTGCTGTGCGTCCATAAAACATAGAGACATCGATCTGTTCTCCCCAATCTGCACCCCTGTGAAATCCCCCCTCAGCAACGGGAGAAAGAAGGGCGTTGGATTTTGAATTTTGGATGGAGTTCTCTAGAGTTATCCCCGCACCCTCTGCTCTCAAATATCTGCGCAATCTGCGTTCTAGAGCAAAGCGAAAGTTGCTTTTCCTAACATTCTCGCCCAGTGCTTCGCCAAGCAACTTCCAAAGTTGAGGACCAACATGTCGCTTTACGTATGCCACTGAGTAATTAGCTGCCTCAGCGATTTCCTCGTAGGTGAAATTCTCCCAAGAACCTTTGAGGATAGCAATTTCTACTTTACTCAGCCTTCTTCCTACATTCACGAAAAATGCTTCATCAGCGACTTCCAACGCTTCCTCAACGTTCATAGGCTAATATGTGAGCTTATTTGCATACTCTACCATAAAAGTAAATTTACCGGAACTTTACCGGAACTTTGCTGTATCCATAATTAGGGGCGATCATTCTACACTTAGGTTATGAGAAGTAAATAAGCTCTGAAAAAACATTCTTGCAATTGGCATGGAGTAATCGGCATGGAGCAGAGGGAATCAAATCATTGAAATTATGTTCGGAAGTGATGTCGTTTCTACGTACTAAATTTCAGTTTTCAGTTCATATTGACTGTATTGACACTACATAATCATTGCAGTGTAAGCGTTTCAGTGTCTAAGTCCCTGAATAAGGATTGCAGCTGCATCCGATTTGCCAAAGATGGCAAGACTGCGTACGTGTGTGACCGAGCGGTAGGTGCAATCTATCGCCTCTTACTACGGGTGGTGGAAGCCTAGGAAGCCAGCGAAGGTAGCTTTCTACCCTCTTAACGTCAAGGAGATACGGCAATATGCAGTACAAAGTCCACCTTCTTTCGCTATCGGCAAGCGAGTACTCCGTTTCCCGTGCTTGCGTCGATACTGTGAAAACAATCCTGACTGCGAATCAGGTGAGTGTTTCACAATCTGATGTCCGAGATCTGCCGCCGGTGTGGGTAAACGGCTCTTCACCAGCAGGCTATTCGCCGAAGTACGCGGACCTTGCCACAGAGCTTGCCCAATGCGATGGGTATGTTCTGTTCTTTCCGGTCCATTGCTACTCGATGGCGAGTACTGCAAAGGTCGTGACAGAGGTACTTTTCACCCCGCTGAAACGCAGACCGATGGGTTTCGTGACAGTCGCAGGTGGTCGAAATAGTTTCCTCGCTGTCCGTGACATGATGAGTAGCCTAATTTTCGATAGCGAAGCTCTCATATTTCCGAAGCATGTCTTTCTCACGGAAGACGACTTGGATATGCATTTCAAGCCTGGTCCCGAGGTTTACAAAAGGCTAGAGGCATTCTCGAACGACTTTAGTCGTTTTGTGAAGGTCGTCAAACCTTTTTGGGCTAATCCATAGCAGCCGAGATTAGTGTGTCGCGCTTAACTTCAATTCTTCAAAATTTAATCTCAAAGTAAGGAAACGAAATTATGATATCAACAAATGCTATTGTTGACGATTCAATAACCAATCTATCTATATGCCCAATCGATCTGACTGCCTTAGAGCCAGAAAATGTAGAGGGTATAACCTGTTTAGAAGCTCTTAAAACTGATTTTACTAAAGCCTCTTTAGCACTCCAAAGCATCAAAGAGAAGCCGGAAATTCTCGAAGAATTCGACCTCGCAGTTATCAAATTCCGTCATGCTATCGGTGAAGACCTAAACCAGGCGACATACACGTATGTTCTCAACACCTTAATCAACCAGCGTTTAATTGATAGCGTTAACCATTTTGATAGCAATGTTGGTGTGAAAACGCTGGCTTCTGGCTCTAGGACAATAGCTTCTGTTTGCAATGTTGGTGTGAAAACGCTGGCTTCTGGCTCTAGGATAATAGCTTCTGTTTGTTGTGATCACGGTACTTAGTAAGATAATTTATTCTATACCTTTTATTTCATAATCAGAATTGCTGGAGATAATTTACTCCAGCAAGATGCTTAATTTATTTGTGAAAGCGAAGGGGTTAGAACCATTAGCGATGAATTAAAAAACTCGTTTGCAATAGTTTTATTCATGGATACTGCCTTTAAAATCAATGCAATGACATTGAACTTTGATGAATCGCTGCTGCTACTAGGCAATGAGTCAGGAGAGATGTTATTGTTTGACCCGAATAAGCTTTCAGTAATATCACGAGTACAGAGCAATATAGGTGATATTTATGCAATTGCCAGTCATCCCCAATTACCACTCGCGGCAACAATGGGAATGGATCGCAACGTTAGTGTATGGGATTTATCTGTGCCCGATACCCCTGTTCTGCGGAGTCGTTTTAACTTGCGGCGAATTTTGCCTTGGAATGATATGGAACCGATCCCAGCAAGTCCCTGTCAAAGCCAAGCACTATGCTTTCATCCAAAGTTTCCTAGACTGGCAACCCGCAGTGCTAATTCTGGAGTGGTTGAGTTGGACATTTTGAGTTCCTCAATTAAACTAATACATTGTACACGAATGCATGGATCTGAAAGTGTAACTACCATGCGATATCCTTGGACAAACTCTCACCACCTTCTCAGCGCGGCCTTAGGTAGTGTAGTCCTTTCTGAAGAAGGGCTTATAGTGCAGAGCTGGCAGGTTGCAAAAAACAATGTGCATTGGTTTGAGCCGTTGGGCAATGATATATATTTAGTGGCTACTGATGACCGTCGGATTCTCCAGTTTGATTTAAGTAAGCGCGAGGTAGTGGTAAGAGGTCCCGTCTTCACTCGTGACGATCTTGAGCATGTGCATTACAACCCTACATCGGAAAGAGCATTTGTAGTTGGCTTTGACCGTAACGTCTACGAAGTTAACCCATATACCTGCGAGCCAATAGGCGTGGTTTACCAAGCACCCTTCAAAATGCGCTGGTTCAAGACACTTACTAATGAACCAGATATTGCGTTTATCCAGTGTTTTGATGGTGGTCTTTACAAAATCGATCTTGCTACTTGTCATTGTATAAAAATTTACCGAAAAACCCCACCTGCGTTATGGACAGGCTGCCGATTTTCTAATAACAGTATTGCTTTGACAGGTGAAGGTAATGAGATTGTGGTGTTACGACCAAGGTTCAATAAGAACTCTCGTATACCCGTACTTGAGCGCGAATTGACACTATCTAAAGGTGATATTCATTCCTACACTAAGGTAATGGTTGCAAGTTCCGAAAGAACGCTTTGGCTGGGTCAAACCTCGGGACAACTCATACGTCATGTTGGAGGCATAGCAACTAAAGTTCGCGATTTTAACAGTGCAATACGAGACATCTGCCTAACCCATACCGATGACCGAGTGTTAGTATGTCTTGAGCAAGGCGAAGTTCATTCAATCGATCCGGTCTCTGGAAAGTCACTAGCTATTTGGTGTTCCGAACATAATCAACCCGTATGGGCTATGGCACTACGACCTAATCACAACATTCTTGCAGTAGCTGAGCGAGCGGGCAACCTTATTTTCCTTGAGCCTTACCAATTGCAACCTTTACGCAAAGGACCTAGAGGTAGGCGGGTTAAGCGTATGCGATGGTTTAACGATGACACTTTGTTTTACAATGAAGTTGATAAGCTACAACGTTATTCTTGGAGCAATGACCGCTCTGAGGATTTTGTAGAGGCATGTGGCAACACGATAGAGGACTTCACGTGGAATACTGAGTTTAGTTATTTGGTACTTATCAATTATGCTACTGACGTTGTCTTATGTGATTTAGAGACTGGTAAGAAAATTTATGCTGGTGCTGATCAAGCTGACTATTCTAAAGGTGTTATGTTTCTCGACTGCGATGACTCAATGTCTTACCCACTTGACTTTATCACTTTCGGTCGTTCCGGTACCGCCCATATATTCAGGGTGCATAACGATAAATGTGTTTCGTTAGGGGCAGTTTTTCCAAATGTCCTCACTCAACATTACACTCTCAAGAAAGAAAGCACATAAAAGAAACGTGTCATGGTAAGCGATTGGAAATCCATAAGCAATCTAGTTGATAGTATGGTGTTGATACCAGGAGGAACCTTCAAAATGGGTTCTACTCTTGCTGAGGTTGAAAAATGTGTGACTTTTTGGAGTAAACGTCTGTGTGAATCTTCTTTCACTGAAGACTATTTTCGTCAATGGATTATGAAGGAATATCCCAGCCATACAGTAAGAGTTTCCCCATTTTGGATTGGTCGTTATCCAATCACCAATCGTCAGTATCTATGCTTTACGCAAGCAAATAAATATTCACTAGCAGAGTCTTTAAAGCGTAATGAACATGCAGAGCATCCTGTATGGGGTGTCAGTCTTACTGATGTAAAGGCTTTCATTGATTGGCTTAATAATTTTACCGAAGGTAGTTATCGACTTCCTACAGAAGCAGAATGGGAATATGCAGCGAGAGGATCATCAGACTGGGAATATCCATTTGGTTCACACTTCGACACGAAATGCTGTAATACTCTAGAATCAAGCATCGGAGGGACTACACCTGTTTACCAGTATGCTGATTATGCTTCAACATTTGGCATCTGTGACTTAGCCGGTAATGTGGAAGAGTGGACTGCTGACTATTATACGCCTTATCTCGGTGGGAAGTTTATTATTGATGATTTGGTATATTATCTAGGTTCGCATTATCCGATTACACGCGGAGGTTCTTTTGCTCGTAGTGGTGATCTTGCACGCTGTGCTCGCAGACATGGGCCGCATCCTGGTTCGGTTTATAAGTACATGGGCTTTAGGCTTGCCGCAGACTATAAAGTCTGAGAGAGTGTTTATAAAAAAATCTGGCGTTACAAAATAGAAATATGAATTATGCGATCGCCTTAAGCTTGCGAGCGCACAGCGTCCGTAGCGCCACTGAGCCACCTTAGAGGGTGACAAGGTAACTCTAAGCTATGCAGGACAAAACTTTGAGAAGATAGTGAAGACAAAAAATAGGGAGCATTTTTGTGGCTCCCTCAGAAAAATATGTTCTCTGAATCTTACCAAAAAACCCTGCGTGCTCATCTGAATGAAAGCCAGTATATAACCTTACAGCTTCTGTTGTTATTATTACAAGTTCATCGTCAAGTCAAACTTTCTGTTTTAGCTAGTGTCTTTCCGCACCCGATTCAATATGGCAGTCGCTTGCGGAACCTGCAACGCTTTTTAAACTTGCCTCGACTCAATGTCAAACTTTTGTGGTTTCCCTTGATTAAATATTGGATTAGACAAGTACAAACGGGACGAAACTTAAATCGAGATCAGCGTCGTCTCAAGAGACTTAAACACCATAAATATGGATATTAGATGATCGCAATTGACCGGACGCAATGGAAAGGACGGAATGTATTTATGGTAAGTTTAGTCTGGGGAACTCATGCTCTTCCTTTGTATTGGGAGGTGTTAAAACAGGTGGGTAACAGTGATTTTAATACTCAAAAACTGCTTTTAAAAACAGTGCTGACTTTATTTAAGAATTATCCAGTTTTAGTATTAGGAGATCGAGAATTCCACAGCCCTAAGCTGGCGGAATGGCTTGATAACAGGGGTGTATTCTTTGCTCTGAGGCAGAAAAAAGACTTCCATTTCCAAGTAGCATTGAATGATGAGTATCAAGTCCTTAAAAATTTTGCATTCAAACCGGGAATGTCTAAATTTTATGAGGGAATTCTGTGCAATAAAGGAGATGGAATAGGACCGTTTAATATAGCGGTCTATTGTCAACGAAAATATAATAATAAGGGAGCAAAAGAACCTTGGTATATTTTAACTAATCTACCAAAATTAAAACAAGTATTGGCAGTCTATCGAAGTCGTTGGGGTATTGAACAAATGTTCAAGGATTGTAAAACAGGTGGCTTTAACTTAGAAGACACCAAGGTTAATGAAACCCGTTTTTTAGCCTTAGTTTTGTTGATTGCGCTGGCCTATAGTTTGGCGACAATGCAGGGGCAACAGATAAAAAGATTAGGTATAGATATTTATGCTGAACATATCCAAGAACATAAAGATTGAAACCCACGCCAGAGTGATTTCAGCTTTGGACTTTATGGACAACGATGGCGTTACGGGATGGAATTATGGGCAGATTGGGTTCTCAGTCTGATTGCACTCAAACCCCATAAACGCCTCTATTTTCAGCGTGGTTTCTATGTCCTATCCCTTATACAGCAAGCTTTGTAGGTAGGTTGTCACCCGCTTAGCTGAGCCACACTTAAGATAATGTATTACTAATCGAATTGAATATTTAAGCATTTCTTCTGATGCGCGAGTAACAAAAAGTTTTCCGATGTAGTCCTTGCAGATAATGTCTTAAACGACTATTCTCCCCTTCAACTCTTGTCATATATGTTTTGCTAACAATGTGGTTTTCATTACTTATAAAACAAGGGTATACAGGATAACCGTCTGTAACGTAAAAATAAGAATACCAACATCTTATTATCAACTTTAAGATACTCTGTATACCCTTTTTGGTCATAAAAATTAATAAACTGGCGTTTACAGTTTACACAAATGTAATGAGCGTTTACCTCATTGCTTCCCATTCTTACGAATATGTGTTGATGCACACCTTGGACATTACAAGCGTGTTCGCCCTAATTCATATTTCTATTCTGCAACGCCATTTTTATTTTTAACACCGACCTACTTAGAAGTAGTTATTTTCCTTCTGTCAGTCCTTGTAATTAACAAAATCTCTAGCTTCTCAATAATCATGAATTAGTAAAGTTTTAAAAATATGAGACATTTTGGTCCTATTAGTAGTATCACTGTTTATCAAGATAAATACGTAGCAACAGCAGGTTACGATAACTTAATTGTGATATGGGATGGTAATACAAAAACACCAATTAATCGTTCTTATCATGATCATTTAGTGAATCAATGCGCTTTTAGTCCCAATGGTAGATATTTAGTTAGTGCTAGTAGCGACTATACAGCACGCCTTTGGGAAGTACCAACTATGCGTTTACTTGCTGTGTTAGTTGGTCATAGTGATGATGTTGAAATGGCTGCATTTAACTCAGAAGGTGATTTAATTGCTACCTGTTCTCGTGATCACACAATTAAAATATTCGGTATAGACGGTAGACTTAAGTCAACCTTGCAGGGACATGAAGCAGATGTAATTTCGGTGACATGGAAACCAAATAGTCGTTATCTAATTTCTAGCAGCGATGATGGTACCGTTCGTAGATGGAATGCAGAAAACGGTCAACTAATTGAAACCATTAATTTCAACGGTGTTCAAACTGATACTATCGTAATTACTCATAATGATGTAATTTTTGCAGGCGATGATGAAGGTAAGATATCCGCAATCAATAGCACTAGCGTAAACCGTATTCCAGCCCATAATGCAGGTATTAAAAGACTCATTTATAGTGAAGCAAAACGGCTGTTAGTTAGCCTTAGCTATGACCACAAATTGATAATTTGGTTAGTAAGTCCAGACTCTGGGTTAACTAAAATTTGCACAGCAGACTTACCATATATTGTTTGGCCTCGCTCGTGTGCGTTTTTCGCCAATAGTAAACTAGTATTTGGGACTTTCGGTTCGACTTTTGCTACTTACAACTATGACACAAAAGTTTGGGATGTTAAAGGTATAGAACCAGATATTAGCCTAAATGCTGTCACTTACACTCAGAATAAAACTTATACTGTTGGTGACGCAGGAATTGTCTTTTGTAACGATCAGCCAATTGCTAAGTTAGGCAGTTTATGTAACTTTCTTTTACCATTTGGTAATATAGTTATAACTGGGGGACAATTAGGTATAGTCTTTAATGCTATCAATGGAAAAGTAATTTATCAACATCATTCTCCCCTCAACTGCGGAGCTACATTTGTTAAAGATGGCCTACCACACACGCTTATCGGTACATATACTGGTGATGGTTTAGTATTTCAGCAAAATGAGTATGGTGTGATTAATTTTGTTAAAACAATCAAGTTGCACAACAACGCTATTAAAGGTGTGAGTGCAGGAAATGATACTATTTTTTCAGTATGCGCGACAGGTACAGCTGCATTTCATCACATTTCCGACTTTGAGTGTACTTTACGTATAAAAAACGCTCACGACAAAATTGCTAACGGTTGCACAGCTATAGATAGAAAGCGTTTTGCTAGTATTAGTCGTGATCTCAAACTAAGATTATGGAATGGCAATGAGGTGGAAGTAATTTCAACACCTCATAAAAATTCTATTAAATGTATAGCTAGTTCAATAGATGGAGTATACATTGCAACTGGTAGCTACACAGGCACAGTTGCTATCTTTGATGTAGCAAAGAAAATATGGGTTTTAGTTGTTCGTCCCACAGATTTTGGCATCTCCTCTATCACAGCCATAGGAGAAGCAAATACATTCATTGCTAGCTCTTACAACGGTCAACTATACGTCATTTGTGCTGACAAGGCGACACAGTAACCTGAAAACTGGATGGAGTTTAGATTAGTACAGCGAGCGCGTAAGTAACGTACCTTTAGGACAGCCAGTGTTACTACTGACTGCTTTTCTCTAGCCTTTTAGTCTAAAGTTCAGAAACTAATCCGGAGCGCCTTATCAACCCTTCGAGTCGCCGTGTTCATTGATTAGTCAACCTTTGATTGCTGGCGGATTATTTTTGTCGTGATGTACTAGAATATATTTTCATTACAATAAACGGCTTTAATAGTAAGAAATGTAACCTATAATAGGGATGCTCTTCCCCTAACAGACGTTGCCATAGTTCCAAAGCTTTTTTGTACAACGGTTCTGCTTCAGTGTACCGTCCTTGGGAACGGTAGAGATTAGCCAAATTGTTGTAACTAGTGCCGACAGAGGGATGCTCTTCTCCTAGCAAGCGTTGCTTTAGTTCCAATGCTTTTTTATACAACGGTTCTGCTTTAGTGTACTGTCCTTGGGAATAGTAGAGTAGAGCCAAATTGTTGTAACTAGTGGCGATATCCAGATGCTCTTCTCCCAAAAAGGATTGGACGACTGATACACATTGCTCGTACCACGGTTTCGCCAGGGCATACAAACCCTGTCCTTGATAAAACTTACCCAAACCAGCAAAAACCGAAAGTAAATTTTCATCACTGACTGCATCAGTCAAATTTTGTGCTACCTCTGCTAAATGTGGAATAGCAGGAGTTAAAGCAGTGATTTGGTTCTGTAATGGTGTTTGAGGAATGTCTTTCGCCACTTCTACTATTGCTTGGCAAAAACTAGACTTTTGCGAGTCGCCTGAAGCTAAATTCTTTTGCTTGTTTCTCAGAAACTCTCGAATCAACTGATGTAACTGATAAGTATTTTCGCCCGTAAGTAAGTGCAAATTTTCCAATTCTACTCTTGCATCTTCCAGTTCTTCTGCGTCTTTCTCAGCAGCAGCACCCTCCACCAGTAACCAAGGAATCCCAGCTAAAGCAAATAAACTTAGTAAACAACCTAACTCTTGGGCAGACTCACTTAATCCGGACCAACTCAATTCAAAAGCAGCCGCTACTCCATGTTTAATACTTGAAGTCCAAGTGGGGTCATTTTCATTCACTATTAAAGAACGATGCCCTAGCCCTTTTTCCTCCAAGCGTCGCAGCATTTCTGTCAAGGATATTCTACGTTTTTTCACATACCGCCCGACCAATTGCAGCGCCAGAGGTAAGTAGCCTAAACGCTGAACGAGTTCTTTTGCTTTTATTGATTCTTGGGTGACTTTTTCTTCTCCAACCAATTGAGTCAATAATAAGAGTGCATCTTCCTCCTGCAAAACTTCCAAAAACAGAGAACCAGCTAAATCTAAGTTGAGTCGTGTAGTCATGACTACTTTAAACTGGGATGGTTGTGGTGGTAGTAATGGTTTTATGTCACTGTAATTTTTCACATCATCCACAACCACAAGCGTGTTTCCCTCCCGCCAGCGATTCCAACACCAGCGTAGTCGTTCTGGTAACTCCAAATCTTCTGGCGGCTGCAAGTTCAAATTTATTCTTACAAATTCTATTATCTGCAAACCAATATCTGATTCGCTTGCGTCTAGCCAGCAAATACCACTAGGGTAAGTGTACAACTGTAAGTGTCGCAGTGAATACTGAATTGCTAATTCTGTTTTCCCAACTCCCCCCATACCTTCAACAGCAGCAATGACGACTTCATTATTGCGTTGCAACTGTTGGTGAAGGCCTTCTAATTCCCGCGCTCGTCCGATAAACTTATCTATGTTACTGGGAGGAACATTTTGGGGAACTGGAGTGCTATTTTCGACTGTAGGAGGTTTCGTTGCAGAATCAGATAACAATTTTTTGGCAATGGTTTGTAACTTTTGGTTCCCTAGATTTTGGTTACGTGCCGCACGAACTAACTCTTTAACCCATCCCTCGGCTTCTGCTGTTTGTATTAAATTAAAGACAATATTTTGTAAATTACCGTCCGAAGCTATTGTGTTTAGATTTTTATCTAACTCAAACGATAACATTTGCTCCAAAGATGATTTGTAAGGAAAAGCATCTAATAAAGCATCATTTAGGTTTTTACGTTGTTGATGTGATAACTCCATATCTTTTCAGTACAAGTTGCTTTACATTGTTACTACTTAGCTACTTTTTCACCAGTAACAGTATTTGCGTCAACCTTAAATGAATAAACCTTATTGACTTGCAACCATTGCTCTATTAGTTCTGTTACAACTTGGCTCATTTTCTCCCCTCGTATAGCGCAAGTTACGTGAAATCGTTTCTTGAGGTCATCTGTAATACTGACATGCATTGTTTTTAGTGTTTTTAAAGGCTATTAATCGTCTATTGTAATTAACAAAACGACAAAATTACAAAACACAATTCCGAATCAATAACTTCCATAGATTTTTTGGGAGCATCCCAATTTTGCAAAAATATTAAATAGCGAGTTGACCATTGAGATAGGCACAACGTAATTGTAGTATGGAGGGAACATTGAACGGATGCCACTGAGAGGGTGTTTGAAAAGTTTTGAGGGGTCAAATTTTATGCTAATCGCCTTACCAT
>JAQYWO010000222.1 GCA_029379215.1 Rhizonema sp. PD37 | reverse complement strand
GGCTGTAAAAAGACTACTTCTATTGTATGTCTTAACCGCCTTGGCGGTTGCTATATTATTGGATTTCTTCGTTTCACTGATTGTTTGCGAAAATATTTAAAGGGAAATGGAAGTGTCGGGAAAAGTAAAGATAAATGTCCAAACTAGAGCGAACCAAGCCATGAAAGGACAATATGGTAAATGGCTTTCCACATTTAGTATGATGCTTTATTTTGGGATTCTTTATTCTGTGGCAGTAGGTCTTTTATGGTGGAAAAAAATTGGCTAATTCAGCACTCCATACCTTTTATACTTTCCTTATCAATTGGCATTCCGGTAGCATCAATGGTGCCGAACCATCATATACTGGCAAATCAAGCTTTTAGTACAGCAATGACCTCTATGCATACTGCAATGGAGCTTGTGCAAATGACTGATAACATAGATACTGACTTTGCGGCGATGATGATTCCACATCACCAAGGAGCGATCGCCATAATTAAGAGTGGTCAATCCTCGCAAGCGCTGGTTTATGTTTCTAATGCAGTACCTACTGGAGATGGATTAGCAAATCTAGAGCCTTTGGGCAAGTCTGGTATAGTGGCTCATCTGGTAATGGGTGCGCCCGGTTCATCAGCTAAAAAGCCTGCGACGACTGTAACTGTTAATAATCTAGGCGTGATTGATTTACTAGAAGCAGCAGTAACGGGACTGCAACCTAAAAGTATGTATCAATTAGTCTTAGCCGAGCGTTCTCGCCAACCTTATGGGAAACTAAAGCCCTTGGCCAACTTCCAAACCAATCCATCTGGCGCGGCAATTGTGACGACACTGGGACCAATTGGGCAGGTTGTAAAAGGTGATACAGGCACACAATCTCGTCAGTATTTAGTCATCGTACCATTGAAGGACGATATTCCGGGAATGCCTGTACAGATTCAACTTCAGTCAGTATCAAAGTAGAAAAGAGGATGCTCCCTCTTCTCTGGTGCAATTCGTTTAAATACCATGACTTCAGAATAAAGGAGAAAAAATGAATAATATTACTTCCTATATAGTTCTGGGTTGAGCAGCAGGAATTCTCAGCGGAATGACTGGGATTGGAGGTGGCGTAATAATTCTACCTACACTAGTTTTTTTGTTTGGCTTTTGAGATGGAATCACAAAAACAGATTCCCGCAATTGCCTTAACTGCTTGTGTAAGTGAATTTGAACAACAACAGGTGAATTTGGCAGGTTTCCAAAAACTTTTAGCTAAGCCTGTAGAGCAAGCCGAATTAATCACAGTTATTTCCAGTCTGACTGGACGCAATATTTAAGTGTTTAAAGATTCACGGTAAAATGCTTGCAAATTGAATCAATTTCTGTAAAATGTATATCAGGTGATGAGACTCACCTTCTGGGATATCCAGAGAACCGCCCCTTGGCTGATAGTTTCTACTCTAACGCTTTGAAAACAGACGTAGTCAGTCTTCAGAGCTGGGAGAAGAGAAAAATCAGTTGAAATCTTAGGAGGGGCAATGCAAAATTTTTGGACTAACTTAAAAGATTTTACGGGTAAAGTGTGTCATGGCTTTTCCCATAAAGTCGTTCAAGGTGTGAAATATATATACACAAAAGCTAAGTCATTTATTATAGCGGTTCTCATTTTAATCACATTCCATACGCCCTCACCCCGCGAAGTCTTGGGGGCGTCTGCAACCGCGAAGTCTTGGGGGCGGAAGCTTCCGTCAAGAGAGCTTCGCGCGAAACGAGCCTGTGAGAGTACTCTCTCCGGGCGGCAGCTTATGTTCCTCCGCTTCCCGAAAAGTCTGCGGCAAAGTCTGCCGGGGGGATACTCCCCAAGGGCTGTAGCTTTGGAGAGAGTGCTCTCTCCCGCGAGCTTTTCCCCAAAACGTGCCTTCAGATTTCGCGTCAAGAGAGCTTCGCGCCCTGACGGGCACCCCTCACACACGCGCTTGGGAGAGGGGCTTTCTTGTGAGGGCGAGGATTTGACTGAGAACCGCTATAGATCACTCCCGTTGCGATTGCATCTTCATCAGGTAAACCAACCAAAGTTAATATTCCGCCCTCATTTCAGAATTTTTTGGAGAACTGTATTGGAACTCAAAGAAGTCAGGATTATTTGATTCCGATGTGAAGAATTATTCCCAGAATACCTGTAGATTGATGAAATAGAAGGACGTATTTAGATAAATGATTTATGAGATTTAACTTAAAAAAACTCTCTCGAAAACTCTTAGATCACAGAAAGCGAATGTTAGCCCTCGTTCCAAAACTTGCCCCAGAAGTCCTACAATCCCCCACGCTTCGGACTCCCGTCGCCATCTGTTTCGGAGCGTGTGCGGGTGCGTTGAGTCGCTACTATGTGAGTTTATGGTTTGCTCAGCGGTTCAGTGCGAGCTTTCCTTACGGCACTTTGTTCATCAACCTCACAGGGTGTTTTACCATGGGCTTCTTTACTACGCTCATATTAGAAAGAGTTGCTAACATCGAACCAGAAGTCCGAGTGCTATTTGCTATAGGTTTTTTGGGTTCCTATACAACGTTTTCAACCTTCGGCATTGATACACTTACCCTTATGCGTAACCGCAGTTGGATGGCAGCAGGTTTTTACTGGGGAATCAGTGCTGTCGTAGGTATTATCTGCGTTCAGTTAGGTGTTATCGTTGCTCGCTTAACAAAATAAACAAATAAATAATAAATAAGGAATTCCCATGACACAGTGGAAACAGCTAACGATTTATGTTGATGAGTCCGCCCATTGGCAACATCAACCAGTTTATACAGCCGTGATTGAGCTAGCACGCAGACACGGATTAGCAGGGGCAACAGCAATCAGAGCAATAGAGGGATTTAGAAAAAACAGCAGCATCCATACTGCCAATTTACTGGGCATATCTTCTGATTTACCAGTTGTTGTCACGCTGATTGACTCTACTGAGGCGATCGCAGAATTTCTGCCAAATGTTCAACAAATGGTGGGAACAGGGTTAATTACTGTACAAACCGTAGACGTTCTGCATAGCACTCCGCTTTGAAGATGTGTCACTAAACATGGCAAAAATTAAAAGTTTATAGGAAAAAAAATGCTCTGACGTAGAGACTTTCTGCTTGCAAAGACGAGAGTGAAGATTTGTTTTGAGACGCGGGACGCTCTAAAACAAAGCGTCCTTTTTAAAACCTATAAAACAAGATTATGATGGTTCTCTTTTTACTGGAAAAAAATAGCAGCAGGGGAGTTTTTCAATGTGAAAAAGTTACAGGGGTTTGAACAGTTAATTGCCATACCCGAATTGCTCAAGTGGTTATGCATTTCCTCTGTGGTTGGCATTGTGGCAGGAACAGCTTCTGCTGCACTTCTCACATGCCTAGAATGGGCAACGAAAGAGCGGGAAACTCATCTATTTCTTGTGGCGTTGTTGCCGCTTGGTGGACTTCTAAGTGGTTGGATGTATCATCGCTTTGGAAGATCTATAGAAGGTGGAAATAATCTGATTCTTGAGGAAGTTCATACACCTAAAGATATTATACCCCTTCGGATGGCGGTTCTAGTTCTAATAGGGACAGTTTTAACACATTTATTTGGTGGCTCAGCGGGAAGAGAAGGCACAGCAATTCAAATGGGTGCCTCACTGGCAGATCAATTGACTAAGCTATTGCGTTTGGGCAAAGCAGATCGGCGCATTCTCTTAATGGCAGGGATGAGTGGAGGATTTGGTTCAGTCTTCGGCATTCCTATATCTGGAACTTTATTTGGTTTGGAAGTTTTATCGATTGGAAAATTCAGCTACGATGCTATTTTTCCCTGTTTAATTGCATCTGTTGTGGGGAATCGGGTAACGTTGCTCTGGGGAATACGTCATCCTCTCTACCACGTTCCTTTTGTCCCTGACATCAGTATAGTCGGACTACTTGATGCCATTATCGCAGGTATCATCTGTGGAATTGTGGCAATGTTCTTTGCCCAATTGACTCACCAAATCAGTCACCTATTTAAAAACCATATCTCCTATGCTCCCATTCGTCCGGTGATTGGTGGTGCCCTAATCGCATTGATAGTTTGGATTAGCGGCACAACCAAATATATTGGACTCGGCGTTCCAACTATTGTTGATTCTTTCTTAACGCCACAACATCCATGGGATTTTGCTGCCAAAGTAGGCTTGACTGCACTGACTTTGGGCGCTGGTTTTAAAGGTGGGGAAGTGACACCACTATTTTTTATCGGTGCTACCTTAGGCAATGCAATGTCATTATTCCTAGGGCTACCAATGCCGCTATTAGCAGGCATGGGATTGGCGGCTGTCTTTGCCGGAGCCGCGAATACACCTTTAGCTTCGACGTTAATGGCGTTTGAGCTTTTTGGTCATCAAGCCGGGGTATATGCTGGCATTGCTTGTGTCGTTAGCTACATTTTTTCAGGTCACGCGGGGATTTATAGCTCGCAGCGGATTGGGCTTTCTAAGTACTCAACTCGACCTTTAGAAGAAGGGCTGACTTTGGCTAACCATGCAAAGACAAAATCTCGACCAAATACCGACATAAATATTGACTTAGATAACGACTTACATTTTTGGGGTTTTCTACAAGCAGAGGAAGAAAATCTAATGAATAATTTGACGGCTTTACGCTTTTACTTTCACCATGGCACTCGGCTCCATAGAACTGGGGCTTGGCAAAAGTTAACTTCCCCAGATCTATTTACTTATATAGCTAACTCTGCGAAAGCATTTGGAATTGAGCAAGTCGTATTACATAGAGTTTCCGGTGGTTTTTTGAAAGGCGATCCTGTAACTCATGATCGTGGCGAAATACCACATCACAAACTTCCCCAATGTCTGGAGCTAATTGACATAGAGGAAAAGCTCCGACTTTTTCTAGATCGCCATCGTGCTGAACTCAAAGACGTCAGAGTTGTTTTATTAAGGTGTGAAGAAATTTTGCTGTAATCGCCCTCAGCAACGGCACACATTCATATCGCCTCGATAAATAATTCAAATTTATTACCGAATTTGTCGTTATTGATGCGATCGCCCTCAGCAACGGCACACATTGATATCGTCTCGATAAATAATTTAAATTTCTTGCCGAATTTGTCGTTATTGATGCGATCGCCCTCAGTAACAGCACACATTCATATCGCCTCGACAAATAAGTCAAATTTATTACCGAATTTGTCGTTATTGATGCGATCGCCCTCAGTAACAGCACACATTCACATCACCTCGATAAATAAGTCAAATTTATTACCGAATGTGTCGTTATTGAAGCGATCGCCCTCAGCAACGGCACACATTCATATCACCTCGATAAATAAATCAAATTTATTACCTGATTTGTCGCTCTTATTTTCGCCTACCTTATTGATGCGATACGGCACACATCTATATCGCCACCCTCGCGATTTTTAGACGTATATGCCAAAGTTTTGGCGTAGGGGCAGGTTTTACCTAGATCTCTGGTAACATCGAATATTCTGTAAACCTGCCCTCTTTATCTGCACACATTGATCTTACCTCGATAAATAAGTCAAATTTCCTACCCGATTTGTCGTTACTAATGCGGTACGGCTTAAAGCCGTCGCCAAGGGCATCGCCAACGGCAACGGCACATATCCACATCGCCAGCGTTTTTTAGATGTATATGCCGTAAGGGCAGGTTTTACCTAGATCTCTGATTACATCGAATATGCCGTAAGGGCAGGTTTTACCTAGATCTCTGGTTACATCGAATATGCTCTAAAACCTGCCCCTACATATGCCCCTACATACCCCATTAGTGCATAAGTCAAATCCCCAAGCATCTATACTAATATGAGTACAACTGCTTCTTATATAGTTCCCTTCTCGGTTAGTTCGTATAAACTTTTACCCTGGTTCTATGGACTCGACCCAACCAACTCATGATCATAACCCACATGTCAAAACAATTTTAATTTTGGCAGCGAATCCGGACAGTAGTTCCAGGTTACAATTAGACAAAGAAGTACGAGAAATTGATGAAGGGTTGAGACGAGCCTCAAAACGTGAGCAGTTCAAGTTAGAGCAGAAATGGGCAGTACGTCAGCGTGATTTTTACCGAGCAATTTTAGATTACCAACCCCAGATTGTTCACTTCAGTGGGCATGGTACTGGGCATGATGGCATCGTCTTAGGAAACGAAGCTGACGAGCCAGCGTTTGTGAATGCTGATGCATTGGCAAGCATGTTTAAATTATTTGCCACCAAGGGAGTTGAATGCGTAGTTCTTAATGCTTGTTACAGTGAGGTGCAAGCAAAAGCCATTAGCCAATATGTCAATTATGTGATTGGCATGAACCAAACGATTGGAGATAAAGCAGCCATAACATTTTCTGTCGCATTTTACGATGCCTTAGCTGCGGGAGAACAGATGGAGTTTGCTTATGAATTAGCTTGCTCGCAATTAATCAGTTATTTAGAGCAGCAAACTCCGGTGCTGTTGAAAAAAAGCCAAATTAATGGTATTATCCAGCCATTATCTGATGTTATTCCTCCCAATCCATATTTTGGATTAGCTGCCTTCACCGAAGCTGATGCCGCATTCTTTTTTGGACGGGAAATCTTTGTCAATGGTTTAGTTGAGGCAGTTAATAAACAGCCCTTAGTAGGAGTCATTGGCCCTAGTGGCAGTGGTAAATCTTCTATCGTGTATGCAGGGTTATTTCCCCAACTGCGGATGACTGGGAATTGGCTGATTGAATCATTTCGTCCTGGGGATAAACCATTTTACCAGATAGCATCTGTTTTAGTGCGTTTATTAGAACCGGAAATTGGAGAAACTGCACAACTGCGAGAAGTTGTGGGATTAGCAGCAGATATGAAGCTTGGGAAAATCACTTTAGAGCAGGTGATATCTCGGCTTAAGGAACGCCACCCTGATAAACGGTTATTGCTATTTGCAGATCAGTTTGAGGAACTTTACACCCTCTGTCAGAATAAAGAAGTGATAGAGCATTTTGTTGATGCTTTGTTGGCAGCGATTAATCTGGATAACTTCACACTCGTCTTCACTTTAAGGGCTGACTTTTACAACTTTGTCCTTGCCTATCGTCCATTTCGTGATGCACTACAGCAGTTTACACCTCAACTCCTCAGTTCAATGAATCGTGACGAGTGTACTAGAGCAATTGAACAACCAGCCCACAAAATAGAAGTTTTTTTAGAAGCACAATTAACGCAACGAATCTTAGATGATGTCGGTAACGAGCCGGGGAATCTCCCACTGCTAGAATTTGCCCTCACCCGACTTTGGGAGAAGCAGCAAAAACGCTTATTAACTCATCAAGCTTATTAAGAAATTGGAGGTGTGAAAAAAGCCTTAGCAAATCACGCCGAACAAGTTTATCAACAACTGAGCGAAGCACAACAAAAACTTGTCCCACGAATTTTCGTGCAATTAGTGCGCCCTGGAGTTGGCACAGAAGACACTCGCCGCATCGCTACCCGTGCAGAAGTTGGAGAAGAAAACTGGGGATTAGTGAGTTACTTAGCAGGATACCCAGCCCGTCTGGTTGTCACCGGGCGTGATGAGAAATCTCTTGAAGATACAGTAGAAGTTGTCCATGAAGCCCTCATCCGCGAGTGGCTAACTTTGCGAGAGTGGATGAACGCTAACCGTCAGTTTCGCCTTTGGCAAGAGGGGTTGAAGGTGAGAGTGCTGGAGTGGAAGAATAGTCACCATGACACTGGAGCATTGTTACGGGGTGTGCCATTGGGTGTGGCTGAAGAATGGTTGCACAAGCGAACTCAAGAAATGACACCCTCTGAGCGAGATTTTATTAGTGCTAGTGTACAACAGCGTTCTCTTGAGCAGTCGCTTCAACAAAGCAGGCGGCGACGGATCATTCAGGGATTAGTTAGCGGTTTAGTTATTGTTCTCATTTTATTAGGACTTACTTTCTCGCAATGGCGGCGAGCAGAAAAACAGCGATTTCATGCAGGGAATGAAGAGATTTTAGCTCAAAGTGTCACCACAGAATATCTTTTCACCTCAGGACAACAACTAGATGCTTTATTATATGGCTTAAAAGCAGGGAAAAATTTGAAAAAATATGGTGATGCTGTCGATACAGATAACCATACAAAGGCAATTGCTGAGCTGCAACAGGTTGGTTATGGATTAACTGAACACAACCGATTGGAGGGGCATAGCGGTGCAGTCTATAGTGTGGTGTTCAGCCCGGATGGTAAAACCATTGCCACTGCAAGTTATGACAAGACAGTGAAACTGTGGAATCAAAGCGGGCAGTTACTGCATACCCTGACTGGGCATAGCAGTGAAGTCTATAGTGTGGTGTTCAGCCGCCCGGATGGTAAAACCATTGCCACTGCTAGTTATGACACTACAGTAAAACTGTGGAATCTCTCCGGGCAGTTACTGCATACCCTAACTGGGCATAGCGATGTAGTCAATAGTGTGGTGTTCAGCCCGGATGGTAAAACTATTGCTTCTGCAAGTGATGACAAAACAGTGATACTGTGGAATTTGGATTTGGATGATTTACTAAAACTCGGTTGTGATTGGATTCACGACTATCTGAAGAACAACGCCAATGTGAAGGATGAAGATCGTCACGTTTGTGATAATTATTGATAAAAAAACTAATCTATCATAGAAAATTCAACTATTGACAAAACTGCTTT
The DNA here is from genome assembly GCA_029379215.1 of Rhizonema sp. PD37. Taxonomy (GTDB): domain Bacteria; phylum Cyanobacteriota; class Cyanobacteriia; order Cyanobacteriales; family Nostocaceae; genus Rhizonema. The sequence continues at coordinate 5,788 of JAQYWO010000222.1, read as the reverse complement.
AAAGTGCATCAAGAGAAAATAAGGAAGTTTCCAGGCTTGCGCTTCTCTCTACGCTGACTGAGCTAGCTTAGAGCCTGCAATGATTGTACAGCACGTTTCGCACGCAAGCTCATACCGTTTCACTTGAAAATTGGGCGTTGCTGAACCAAAATATGAATCAGGCGATGCCCTAGCTACAGCGGTATCGCCTTATCGCCTCAAGCTTGCGGGTGCATAGCACCACGGAAAAATACATGGTTGTTATATTACCAACCAAATTAAATACTTAAGCATTTCTTCTGATGCGCGAGTCACAAAAAGTTTTCCGATGTAGCCCTTGCTGATAATGTCTTAAACGGCTGTTTTCTCCTTTTACTCAAGTCATGTAAGTTTTGCTAACGCTTACGGGTTCGCCAGGGGATTGAAACGATTTGAGCGGCGATCGCACAACGAAATCTCTAAAATCGAAATTTCACCTACTCCCTATCATACCGTAAGCAGTCATCAATGGTTGGCTCATTGATCATGAAACGCCCTAGTAGATTATAACAGCATTATCTGAAAATGGCATAGTCACAGAATACGGGAGATGGAGATTTTCGATTCCTCAACTGGTCAAATCGATTTAGCTCATGCTCCAGATGAAGTGAGTGAGCGATGCCAAAGGCGGGCTTTGCCAACGTACTATACCAGTTGCGTAAGTCCTATTGGAGAAAATCTCTATAACCAAAGAATGAGGTGTATGGTTGTTACCTCATTCATGGTCACCCAAACATTGGATACTCCCGCATCGCCACATCAATCACTACAAGATCGTATGGGGGATCATTTGGTCGCCTGTCTAGTATGGGAATCTGTACCGCAATCTGTCCCATTATCTGGGGTAAGTTTCTCTGGTGCACATCAAGGCAGATACCAGTAGCACAAGCCCATTCATACCATTTTTGTTGCTCATCAGTCAGCCGAGATTCACTGTGGATCTGGAGATTCGCCACTTTTTCGCTGCCAACTCCCCAACCACCTTGGTAGAGTCGATGTCCGGTATTATCCGGAGCACCTCTCTGTTAGAACCGTGCGTACCGCTTTCGCTGTACACGGCTCCCGATGTTTTAGGCTTTCGCCTTGCTCATGTGGATGTAATCGTGGCAACTCTCATGTATTGCTACAAGATTGTTTGTCTTCCAGTTTTGATGGGAACCATCTACATGGTGTAGGTGTATTCTTTCGCCTGGAAGCATCCTTAGTCCACAATAGTCACATGAATGGTTCTGCCGTTTTAGGACCAGAGAAGTGTATCCGTCATAGAGTTTGCTGTTGCGCTCGCTCCAGTACGTGATGTCTCCGTCATAGGGGGATTTATTACCTGTAACGTTGGAGAATGCGTTCTCTTTCCAAGAGACTTTTGGGAATGCTTTTTCTACAAGTTTTGCGCTTGAGTCTCGGACATTCCTTTTTTCCTTGTTGAATACCACAAATGTTCTATGATTTATATGCCAAAGCGTATCTCTCGCATTGCTCATGTCACAGTACTTGTGGTACTCTCTCCATCCTCTAACTATTGGTGCGAGCTTTTGGGCTTTTACCTCAGAACCATAATTAGAGCAGTTGACTATGGATTTTACTTTCTTACGGAATGCTCTGAAATTGTCCACTGATGGGACGCATTTGAACTTTCCGTTTCTTCGCACTTTAAAGTACTAGCCAAGAAAATCGAATCCATCTGTCGCTGCGGTAATCTTGGTCTTCTTTTGACTGACATTCATTCCTCGGTCTGCAAGAAATTGGTTTATCCTTTCAAGTATCTCTTCAGCATCATCTTGGGGTCTGAGTATAATTACCATGTCATCGGCATACCTAATGGTTGGTTCGACGATACTTTCTTGAGGTGTATTCGGAGTTACTCTCTTCCTACTTTCCCTGTGGTATTTGTGTATACTTTCAATCCCATTGAGTGCGATGTTTGCTAATAGTGGACTCACCACACCACCCTGAGGCGTTCCCAGTTCTGGAAATTCTGGGTTTACTCCGGCTTTTAAGCACCGGAATATGCCGATTTTCAGTCCATTTGGTGCTATCAGGTTATCCATGATAGTTTTATGGCTTATTCTATCGAAACATTTCTCAATGTCTAGCTCGATGACTTTTTTGTCCTTCCCGTTCTTGCTTGAGTTTAGGAATTGGAACATACGTTTTTGTGCATCGTGCGCACTTCGCCCTGTTCCCAGCTTCACTCTGTAGAATTCCGAGTCTACTCGGTGTGGGCAGATAAGGAGTCACCTCTGAGTTTGAGGGAGAGGGCTTTCACCTCTATTCCTTCCGAAGTTCAATATATCAGTCTAACGGTAGATTGATATATTGGCTAACCTATGAATTTAGCTAGCAACGAATCGCACTCAAGCACTTGACGAAGTATCGATTTGGGTCATCAACGCGCTGTGTTTTTTGGTAAGAAATAGCACTCATGAACTTATCCTCACCATATTCCCCAAACAGTCTTGTAATTGTGTCGTTAATCGTTACGGATATCTCTTGTAAGGCATCGAGAAGAGGCTGTGGGATGCTTGATTTGGTCAAACCTACTAACAGAGTCAAATAGCAGCTTCACCCCGTCTTTAATGATGTTTGGACGCGTCCTTAGAGTTTCCTTGTGTAATCGCTCAATCATCATGCCAGTCTCATCGTCAACCTCATCAGGCTGGTACAGTCGCCCGATACCGTTGCCGTTGTATCGCCACCGGGTATTTTTCGGGGTGTCCTTTACAGGGTTGTTAACTTCTGTTGTTGTTTCTTTTATTTCTGTTAATTCATTAACAATAACAACGTTTGTATCCTCCACAGGGTCATCCTTATCAGGGATAGGTTCGGTTTCTACTGGTTCATAATTGTCCTCAGTAGGAAACTGAATTAAATCACCCCTAGATTCAAGGGTGTCCCTATTAGGGATGGGTGGCGAGTATTTTTCCCACAAGCTGCAGTCAGTGAACTCGTACTCGTCGCTGAAGCCGTGTCGTTTGGTACGAGTGATAATATTTAGCTGCTGTAAGATTGCTAAGCCACGCAGGGCATAGTTACGGCTGAAGTTGGCTCGCTTGGTAACGGACTCAATTGACTCGTTGAATTGGTTGCCAGATAAGGTGCGATACCAAATTTGTAACGCCATTGCCAATCCTGCGGGTGGTACACCTTTTTCTACGAGCTGGGTAACTCGTTGAATTAGTGTTTCTAATCTGTCCAGTCCGAAAGTTTTCAGCAGATCTGGGGAAGTCGAAGAGAAGGAATTTTCGTCATCTTCGCTCTCGATGCCTTCATAAGCGTGTCTATGTGTCATGATTCACCCCCCTTAACCGTTTTATGATCAGAGGGATGTTTGTGTAGACGTGGGGAATTCATCCCCGTGCAAGGTGCAAAGGGATCTGGTATGTTGTGAATCATAAATTTAAAATTATTGTGTAACTAACCCTCACTGTTCGCTTAAAAAACTAATAGTGGGGGGTTTAATTACGGACTTGAGGATTGAGGAAAGATAACAGTCACGCACTCTTCTAGGGCAGTAAAAACTGAAGAAGAGATATTAACTACTGACTTTACCCCTCATGCTTCAAAAAAAGTGATTACTTTCGGACTTGAAAAGCAATCACTTTTTTGTAACTACCTCTAGTCATACAAAAGAAACCAAGCTACCTTTATATTGTATGACATAAAGCTAAAAAGTCATACATTTTGAATCACAAAAAAACAAAACCCGCCTAATCCTGGGCGGGCTTTTCTTTGACCGTATGCAAAACGCGATTACGCCATTGCCTGAGAGACTCGTTTTCCTCCCTCAGGCCGCTGATTCCCCCAAGAGTTTCTCTTCCAAAAGTGCCAGTTTACTTTCATGTTGTTCTAGTCTTTGCTTTATCTCTTCTAGATCCAATGTATGACTTGGCTCGTCTACATATCTCCTTACCAAATCTATTAACACTTCAGACGGTTTTTTTCCCTCTTTAGCAGCCTTTGCCATGAAGGCGTTTTTTTCAGAACCGTTAATCCGGAAAATGATTCTGTCATCTGCTCTTATACTCTGTTCAGACATTGTGCCAACTCTTTATGACTCTGTAATCCAAATATAAACCTGTTCTCTTAGGTTTTGTCATATTTTGGCATACATAGTTGACATTAGTTATACAACGTCATACATTGTATCTAAGGTAACAGGGAGTACTCCCCAAGCCGAAAACAAAAAGCGATCGCCCAACCCTGAGAAAGTTTGCGATCGCCCTTTGTTGATTCCTATTTCACAAGAATCTTATTATGTACTATTGTACCGAATCCGACCTAAACATCAAGAGTGTCGGTCAACTAAAAGATGTTTATGGCCAGATTGGCTGCACTCAAGTCATCGCCGATAAACGAGTCAAAGCCAATTGGTTGGAAGCAATTCTCACCCATCAGTCAGCACAAGTTACGAAGTCTTGGGGATGGATACCGACTAAGCTCAAACTTGACGACAGTCTCCGCTCTAACAAAAAACTTCCACAAAGTCCTACAATTGTTCAATCAGGCTCGTTGATTTTCAAGCCAGTCGAATGTGCAAGTGCAAAGTCTGCTTACGAAGTCTGGAATGGTGAAATCAATTACGGTGTCATCAAAATGCTGGTTGATGGGCTATGGGTACACGCTTATGCCCCCACAACCAAATACGGCACTCCTTATCAATCAGCTGCCGCACTGGTAGAAGCAGTACAGATTAGGGAAGCCAGAAGCCTGGATATTCAAGTCCTAGAGCATTGGGACGAAAAATTCGTTGTTCGTAATAACCAAAATGGTTGCGAAACTCGCCGGAGAGAGTACTCTCCCCGGGCGGCAGCTTTTGGGGGGAAGCTTCCCCCCAAAACGTGCCTTCAGATTTCGCGCTACTATGTAGTGCAGCCCAACCACCCAGAACCTAAAGAGCATTGTGAGTGTGGTGATTGTCATTATCGCGCGGTTGTTTGTAAGCACCAAATTGCTGTAGTAGACCACGCTCAAATTGAATCGCTAAGAGACGATATTGAGGTTGATTCGATTTCAGATCCAGACTTTGGTTTGATGTACCGCGTGTGGAAAAGTTGGGAGTTACTGGGCACTTTTTACCATGCTTTGGATGGTAAGTGGGTGGCGCAACCGTGTGACAGTGATACCCGTCCACGATGTGAGACGGCAAATCATGCCCAGTTATTAATCTTGGCGATCGCAGGGCTGCTTGTTGCTGGTGAAGTCTGCGGGACAGCTATATTCTGTCCCGCGAGCTTCACGTGAAGTCGTTGAGGAAATGCCGCTAGCTTAATTTTTCTTGCTTTATTTAACCTTGAGTAGGCGATCTGCTCAAGGTTAGCCTTTAACTGGAGGTTTTCATTTTGTCCCCCCTTAGATTGTCTTGTAAAATTAGATACCGAACAACTGTCAACCCTAAAAGTCGGTCAATTTGGATTAGACAACATTGAAGCGTGGGTGATTGTCAAAAAAATCGAGTCGCCCTCAGGCGACAAAAATGTAAAAAAGAACAAGCGTAGAGGAGAAAAGGATTAAAGTATAAAGGGCTACCGAAGAATCCTCCCAACGGCGCAGACAACACGAAAACCAATAACGTCGTCGATGAGGTCGCGCTCCGCCCAAAAGTTGAAGAGGCGAGACGCGGAACGGCAGAGTCTAAGATTGTTGAACCAGGAACCGCCCCGCAGTACGGCTATATTTTTTATTTGAGACAGATTATTATTATCAAGCCAAGCACTTCCATCTGTAGGCGCTCCTTCATAATTATCATGCCAATCGTCAAGGCACCATTCCC
>JAQYWO010000221.1 GCA_029379215.1 Rhizonema sp. PD37 | reverse complement strand
GCAATAGCTTGAAATTAGCTATAAGCAAAAATAAATTAAGCAATTTAAATTCTGAGTAAGTTTTTAATAAGTTGTATTAATTCTTATACCTCCCTGAAATATCTTTGAGTATGTCTTTTTCTTTTCATATTTTGCAGCTCTATAAGTAGGAGAAATTTTTAGAGCCAAATTCAAAAACTTAAGAGAATGTTTGTATTGACCTATCTCCCGTAATACGATACCAATCTTAGTCATAATAGTATAATCATCTGGATTAAGTTCTAGTGCATCTTTATAAGCTTGAAGAGCTTCACTACTTCTATCTGATATCAACAATATTTCACCTTGTATTTTGAAATAATCTGCATTATTTTTATCAAATTTTAAAGCATCATTAAGAATTGATAATGCTCTATTTAAATCGCCTATACTCTTATATGCATATACATAAGAAATTCTTGTTTTAGAACTATTAGGTTTTAGAGCAATTAACTTCTGATATGTTTCATCCATTAGATCTATATCGCCCATAAATTTAGCTATCTCCGCTTTATGCCGTAAAAGTGAAAAGTCTTTTGGAGATGCTAACAGTTGATTATTAATATTTTCTAATTCTTTGCTTAAATCTTTATGGCTAAGATATTTAATATCTTTTGATATTTTAGGTTTATACTTCGCCAGAATCTCAAAAGCGAAAGCACTAGCATGGCGCGCAGCGATTTTCTGGAAACCGTCAGCATCAGCTGCATTTTTACCATCAATCAAATCAGAGATACCACGAATAATCAATGCCGGGACTCTATTGTTAACAGCCTCGAGAAAACCTTTTCCTTCCATTTCAACAGCAATGGCATCATTATAATATTGTCGCAAGAGTTGAAACTCCCTAGACTGGGTTGAAGCAAACACCTTTTCCCCGGAGGCTATGGGTTTAACTATTACACGGGGGGATTGATTCGGTGAAGGTTCCAGTTTTGCTTGCCAGCCTGATTGTTTAGCTTCATGTTTAGCTATCTCTATCAATTTGGAATCTACGTTTAACACATAAGGTCTAACACCATCAGTCTTATCTATCTTGCGAAACTCATAATAATAAACTCTGTTGGCTACCACGACATCGCCAATTACCAGATCTTTTATACCACCAGCAACGCCCACAAACAAAATAACACTGGGATTGAAATAGGCAATCGCTCTCTCTGTTCCTAAAGCTGCTTGTATATTTCCCTCGCCAACTTCCGCAATTACCACTTCCCAACCAGCGAATCCCCCTCGCTCGTAAATTTTGCTTTGGGAATCTTGTACCTTCTGAACATTGGTGAGATGTGTACGCACAGCTATATATTCCTCACTAATAGCAGTTAGAATAACCGCACAAGGTATCATATCTTAGAATATTGTATAAAACTAAACCTATTTTACTATTATGACAATTTTTGTATAATTTGCCACAATCAACTATAGAAGTCATATTTGACTTTGGAAATAAGACTTAACAATGTCCACTATACAAATATTAAGACCATGAGTGATCAGAAATCAATGTTGGAAGTTTATCTTCATGAATACGAAAAACTCAAGGAAGAGCAAGCACAAAGAATTGGTTTTCGGGATAACTTACTTTATGTAACATTAGGAGTATTTGGTGCAGTTGTTTCTTTTGCAGTTGCAAATAAAGCCAATTATTACGCATTACTGGTTATTCCTTGGGTTTCTCTGATCTTGGGCTGGAATTATCTAGTGAATGATGAGAAAATTTCTGCTATTGGCAAATATATTCGCCTGAAACTCACAGAAAAAATTAAAGAACAAACTGGAAATCCAGAGATTGAATCCATATTTGGCTGGGAAATAGCACACAGAAGTGATAACCGTCGCCAACGCCGTAAAATAGAACAGTTAGTTATTGATGAAATAACTTTTGTATTGTCCGGTGTAATTGCATTGGTCGCCTTTTGGTTTTTAGTATCAAATGTTCCTGTGCTTGTGAATATTTTTGAGGTTATTGAACTTGTACTTTTACTGATTTTAGCTGTAGAGATTTTTATTTATGCTGACTTAGCTAAGGGTAGATAGATGTATCAATGCCTAAATCACAAAGTCACCCTCCTAACTGGTATTAATCCCGCATCTGTGTAATTTCCGGCAAGATAGTCTGAAAATCCTGCTCCTGCATGATTTTTTAAAATTACCACATCAAAGTCGAAAAAGCCGTTATTTACAACGGAGAATAATGTACAATAAGGTCAAAATCCTTGTTATAGAAGGGTTTTAACCATCACTCACTTACCGATAAGTTTTTCGTGTGATAAAGATTCTTATCACACGAAAAATATGCTCAAAGCCTGAATTATCGGTGAGAATGAGGCATTGAAGAAGGTCAAAATTTTATCGTTATCATAGGAAACAGTCTCGTCCTCATAACTTGTCTGGACCTACAGCGCTAGTTCATCAATACGAGGACACTTGGATACAGGGGTTTCCCAACGTTCCTGTGCCTGCACTGGCAACTTTCGTCTTCTCATTCATCGGAGACGCAAGCGCAAACAGTACTTGCTCCCTCCGTTGCGATGTGTCCCTGGCTAAAAACCCTCTTGTAAATCAAAAAGAAGATAGTTAATCTTGCAATCTTGTCAGAAGTAATGTTCGACTTCAACACCTTGGCTGAGTTCTCACGTGCTTACTGCGTTGGCATTTGTGCCGAATATTGCTGCAACACTTGCTTGAGATACTGCCCAGTATAAGACATAGGATTCTCTGCGACTTCCTCTGGTGTACCTACAGCAATAAGTTCTCCGCCTTTATCACCACCTTCAGGACCTAAATCTATCACCCAATCAGCACAACGTATGACATCTAAATTATGTTCAATTACTAAAATTGAATTACTTTTATCTACCAAACGTTGCAACACATCCAACAATTTGTGGACATCATAAAAAGATAAACCTGTTGTGGGTTCATCTATTAAATAAAGCGTCTTACCCGTAGCGCGACGTGATAATTCTGTGGCTAATTTCACACGTTGTGCTTCACCACCAGATAACGTTGTCGCTGGTTGCCCCAGTTGAATATATCCCAATCCAACATCAACTAAAGTTTGTAGTCTATTCACTGCTTTAGGAATATTTTTACAAAACTCCAAACTTTCCTCAACAGTCATATTGAGAACATCAGAAATAGACTTATCTTTATACTTTACCTGCAAAGTTTCGCGATTGTATCTCGCACCTTTACAGACTTCACACTGTACATAAACATCTGGCAAAAAATTCATTTCAATGACGTTGACACCTTGTCCACTGCAAGCTTCACAACGTCCTCCTTTAACGTTGAATGAGAATTGTCCTGCTTTATAACCCCTAGCTTTAGCTTCTACTGTTTGGGAAAAAACGTCTCGAATCACATCGAAAACACCCGTGTAAGTTGCTGGGTTAGAACGCGGTGTTCTACCAATTGGTGATTGATCAATGACAATAGCTTTGTCAATCGTATTTAATCCCTGAATTCCTTCTACCTGTTTGGGAAAAGGAACTTTACGGGTAAGGTGGTGTTGTAGTGCGGGGTAGAGTAATTCATTAATTAGAGTGGATTTACCAGAACCAGAAACACCAGTGACAGCAACAAGCTTACCTAAAGGTATTTCTACATCTAAATTTTTTAAATTATTGCGGTAAGCGTTTTTGATTACCAAACTACGCCCATTTCCTTCCCGACGCACAGTTGGAGTTGGAATCACCCGGCGTCCCGACAGATACGCACCTGTTAAAGACTTTTCCGCTTCCAGTAATGCCTGTAAATCACCTTGAGCAACAATATTTCCGCCGTGAATACCAGCTCCAGGACCAATATCAACAATGTGGTTAGCAGCCCGAATCGTTTCTTCATCATGCTCTACCACAATTAAAGTATTACCCAGATCGCGTAATTTGGTTAAAGTTCGCAGCAATCGCCCATTATCTCGTTGATGCAATCCAATACTTGGTTCATCCAAAACGTACAAAACCCCTGTCAATCCAGAACCAATCTGAGTTGCCAGACGAATTCTTTGCGCCTCTCCACCCGAAAGCGTCATTGCCGCACGATCAAGCGTCAGGTAATCCAAACCAACATCCAACAAAAATTGCAATCTGGCTTTGATTTCTCTTAAGACTAAATCGGCAATTTGCAACTGGCGATCGCTCAGTTTTAACTGATCAATTCTCTCTCGACTCAAACGTATCGAAACCCCAGTCAACTCCAAAATCCCGTACTGTCCCAACCGTACCGCCAATGCCTCGGGTTTCAAACGCTTCCCCTCACACACCGGACAAGGCTGATCCACCAAAAACTGTTCCAATCTTTGCTTAACCAACTCCGATCCACCTTCATATTGCCTTTGCAATATAGGAAGAACCCCTTTAAACTCTTCTTTTGGCGTTGGCTTCTTGGTTGTTCCATACAAAACTACATCTTGCTGTTCTTCAGTCAACTGACTCCACAGCGTTTGTAACTCAAACCCATAAGCTTGCCCAACTTTATACAGTAACTCCAGGTAATAAGAATTGTCCTTATCAGACCAAGGAGCAATGGCTACATATACAGGAGCTTCCGGATCAGGTACCACCAATTCCTTTGAAAATCTCCTTAAACTTCCAATACCGTGACAGTGGGGACAAGCGCCATAAGGAGAATTAAACGAAAACAAGCGCGGCGATAATTCTTCCATCACCGCCCCATGTTCCGGACAAGCAAAATTTTCGGAAAAGACTAATTCTTGCTCTTGCTCATTACTAGAAGCAGATGACGAAGGACTAATAAGGATAACCGCAATCCCACTCGATTGTTTAAGACACGTAGAGAGAGAATCGACCAAACGCTCTTGAATGTCTGGTTTTTTAACGAGACGGTCAATAACGACTTCTATAGTATGTGTAAAATTTTTATCTAATTCAATTGCATCAGACAACTCTCGCACCTCGCCATCAACTCGCACCCTGACAAAACCTTGGGAGGCAAGACTTGATAAAAGTTTAGTATGAGTGCCTTTCTTACCCCTAACCACTGGGGCAAGAATTTGAAAGCGAGTGCGATCAGGTAGTTCCAGAATGCGATCGCACATTTCATCTATCGTCTGGGGGGCAATACAGCGATCGCAAATTGGACAATGGGGTTCACCCGCTCGTCCAAACAGCAACCGCAAATAGTCGTAGATTTCTGTGACTGTTCCTACTGTAGAACGGGGGTTATGCGAGGTTGACTTTTGATCAATAGAAATCGCCGGACTTAAACCCTCAATTGCCTCGACATCAGGTTTATTCAATTGTCCCAAAAACTGCCGTGCATAAGCACTCAGTGATTCCACGTAGCGTCGTTGTCCTTCCGCAAAAATGGTGTCAAACGCTAGGGAAGATTTGCCAGAACCAGAAACGCCAGTAAAGACAATCAGGCGATCACGTGGCAGTTCCAAGTCAATATTTTTCAGATTATGCTGCCTAGCACCCCGAATACGGATTGTATTTTCGTGATCGTGATTGGGGTGAGGAAGATGTCCATTCAAGGATGCAGCTAGCTGGGTGTTTGACATATCGACGTGATGATAGAGGGATGCCGCGCGAAACAGTTCTTAATGTTATCACCGTTGCCCTTATCATAGTAGAACAATAGTACTGCTAAAGTAGTAATTGCACTCTTATTCTGTACAGAGATTACCCACAGTTAAGCTTGGTTTATCTGTGGCTTTGTCACAGTAGTCTTATTTAATGAACCACTGGTAATGAAACCACAGATACAGACAGATGGTTACTCTCTGTGTGCATCTGTAATTTATATATGGTTTTTCTTTATCTTAAAGACAACCACTCCACAATTTCCTGATTAACAACATCTGGAACTTCATCATGGGGACAATGCCCAGCACCAGGAATGGGAACAATTTTGATATCTTTGCCGTTTTCACGAGCCTTTTCGTATATTTTTGCCCCAGTGATTGGTGTCCAAGGGTCTTCGGCACCCCAGATGACTAACAACGGGCATTCAACTTTAGGTAATAGTTCCAGTGGAGCGGGACCTGGAGGCGCTGTGAGGATAGAGGCAAAAACTTGTTGCGCTCCCAGATCGCATGAAGGTGTATAAAGTAAATCCACTAATTCATCAGTTACAGCTTCCCGATGGCGATAGACTTGGTACAGGGTACGGCGAATTTGGGCTTTTTGGCGGATGCGGTCAAAGACGAACTTACCAGAAATTGGATGACCAATTAATTTGTTAAATGCTCCCATAACCATGCGTAGCGGAGGATTCAATTCTGATGGTCGATGACTTAATCCACCCGCCGAGTTAATCAAAACACCGCCAGTAGCAATTTCTGGATGTTCTGTCACGACGATCAAACTTAAAAGTGCGCCGATAGAGTTTCCGATAAATACAGCTGGTTCTTGAATATGTGCTTTGCAAAAGTCTTTTAGCAATTCTACCCACACGAACACGGTATAATTTAATGGCGGCTTGTCGGAACCACCGAACCCCAAAAGGTCAATAGCATATACTTGATAGCCAGCATTTGCTAAAACAGGAATATTCTTCCGCCAATGTCCAATAGAAGCGCCAAAGCCATGTACCAGTACTAAGGGTATTCCACTACCCATAACAGTGTACTGAATTTTGTAACCCTGCCAATTCCAATAAAGTTTTTCCAAGGTAGCTGTAGCTGGTAGCTGCTGTGTTATTTCAGTCATTATTACGGTTCGTCAACTATTTTCCTATATAGTAATTTTTTCTGAGCGCAAAGGTTTCTACTTAAAATGGTATTTATAAACTAGTCACTGGTTGAGCTTTTGTGTCTATTTCGCTCGGGTTGTTTGTTCAGTGAGGAGTAAAGACAGTAATGTTAACAACTTCCATCAGCCTCCAGCTAGAACCAGGTCAAAAAATCACTCTACAGCCTGTTTCCTGGGAAAGGTTTGAAGAGATTCTTGCTCTCGTTAGGAGAAAGGCGTTCATCTCGAATAGCTTACGCTTTTGAAATTTTAGAAATAATGGCTCCACTACCAGAACACGAACGCTCAAAAGTTTGAAGTGCAGATCTAGTCAAAGCACTACTGAGAGTCCAGAAACGAGCATGGGAACCACTTGGTTCTACGACTTTTAAGCGAAAGGGGATGACAGCAGGTATTGAGCCAGACGATTGCTTCTACATCCAAAACTACAAAGCTGTCATCGGCAAGAATCGACTGGATTTGACACAAGATCCACCACCAGATCTAGCACTGGAAACTGATCTGACTTCAAAGACCGAACTTGATGCATATGGTGCTTTAAGAGTACCAGAACTATGGATTTATGCAGGTGGCAAGTTAAAAATTAATGTGCTTGATGAAGATCAGTATATTGATTCTCTGAATAGTCCGACATTTCCCGATATAGCTGTCATAGAAATCATCCCACAGTTTATGCAACGTGCCCGTGAGGTAGGGGTTAGTCAGACTTTAGAAGAGTTTGATGTATTTATTAGAGCAGACAATCCTGCTAAATAGGAGTATAGGTGACACTCAAAAATTTATTCCTTGAGATTGCTCACATTAACAAAAGCAATTTTACTTTAGTCAAATACCAGTTATTCCACCTCGAACACTCCACTATTACTACCTCCTTGCACGTACACTTCCCTTGTTGGAAAGGGAATGTTAATTCCTTCAAGCTTATAGCGTTTGTGCAACTTTTTGATGAAAATATGTCTTGCTATGCGGATATCAAAGAATTCATTCAAGCGGATGTAAACTGTAAAATCTATACTAAATTCACCAAACTTTTGAAATCTAATAAACGGTTCATTATTGAGTAATCCTGGTGAAACCTCTTGCATAACTTCTTTTGCTACCTCAACAGTCACTCTTTCAACTTGTTCAAGATCGCTATTATAATCTACACCCACATCAATTGTTAAAGTGATTTCCTTAATCGGTAGATGATAGTTAGTGAAAATAGCAGAAGACAGCTTGGAGTTTGGGACAACTATGACATTATTTGAAAGTTCTTTTATCGTCGTATTTCGCCATGTAATATCTGTAATATAACCTTCATGTTCGCCATCCACTTTTACATAATCTCCTGTCCTTATCTGCTTAGATATGATTAGGTAAAACCCGGAAAACAAGTTTGCTAGAGTATCTTGAAGTGCCAAACCTACAGCAATACCACCAACTCCTAATGTCGTAAGTATAGGTGTAATTTGGATACCTACCGTTTCTAAAAGGATTAATATTCCCAAGACTAAAACGACAGTTTTAGCAAGATTGGAAATTAGAGATGCTGAGACACTTTCTGTTTTCCTATAACTATACACTGTCACAAAACCCGCAGTTAGTCTTGCAAAAACTAGTGTCATTGAAGATAGAAAGACAATAACGATGATTTTTTCCAGAACGTTAGCAACGACTGGCTTGAACGGGTAGCTTAGAAGTGCTGCATAAACACCGGCCATGAAAAATAAAAGAACAGGGATACTATCTAGAGATTTAAATAATATTGTAGTACCTGGAATCTTTTTGCTATTAGCAAATTTTTTTATTCTTTTAAAAATAACTTTATCGAAAAGAACACCAGCTAGTAAGCTAATGATAATGAATAAAGGTGGGAGAATGATTTGCAGCATCACAAATTTTGATTGTTTTGTATTTAAAATGAAATTGTTCTGTGCTTATTAGATGCTTAGACCTCAGCTAGGTAATTAAAGTCTTCCGGATTGCTGCTTCCTTGTAGCCAGACAATTTCCTATTCCATGTTTGGTGAAAAAACGTTCTCTGCTTGTTTGCTTTCAGCATAAACAAAACTTCATCGGTACAAGTGTTCTTGACTTTGTATCTCTGTTGTCTAAGAAGTGCAACTGTGTTCATCTCAACCCTCCCCAACGTTCTACCTCCTTTAAAAGCGGTTCAAAATAAATAATATGAACTTGCCAATTATTTACCATCCTGACTATGTTACCCCACTACCTGAAGGTCATCGTTTTCCGATGCCGAAGTTCCAGCAACTCTATGAACTTTTGCTATCTGATGGCGTGGCGCTAACAGAACAATTTCACATACCTTCACGTCCACCACAAGAGTGGATAGAATTAGTTCATACTCCAGATTACGTTCAAGCCTATTGTGAAGGTACGCTTGATGCCAAAGCACAGCGACGCATAGGCTTACCGTGGAGTCCGGCGTTAGTAAATCGTACTTGTGTAGCCGTAGGCGGTACTATTCTCACTTGCCAAATGGCACTGAATCACGGTTTAGCTTGCAACACTGCTGGCGGTACTCATCACGCCTTTCCTGATTACGGATCTGGTTTTTGCATTTTTAATGATCTAGCGATCGCATCCCGCGTTCTGCAAAAACTCTGTCTTGTCTGCAAAATTCTGATTGTGGATTTAGATGTTCATCAAGGAGATGGCACTGCTTTCATTTTCCAAGAGGACAACAGTGTTTTCACCTTCTCAATGCACTGCGAAGTCAATTTCCCCGGCACTAAGCAAAAAAGCGACTTGGATATTCCTCTACCAGTGGGAATGGAAGACGATGCCTATCTACAAACATTAGCAAGTTTTCTACCAGATTTATTGTCAAGTGTCAAGCCAGATTTAGTACTTTACGATGCTGGCGTCGATCCTCATGTGGGTGATCGCCTGGGAAAATTAGCGTTAACGGACACAGGCATCTTTCGTCGCGAAATGCAAGTTTTGAGTACCTGCGTGAGTAGTGGCTACCCAGTCGCTTGCGTCATTGGCGGTGGCTATGCCGATGATCTCAAATCCCTCGTCTGGCGTCACTCCCTTGTGCATCGTGCCGCTAGCTTCGTTTATCGACAATGTAGACTTTGAGACAGCACCATCCAAAGAGTGACTTACTGATATGAAGATAGAGGAGTTCGATGCAAAATTTGATAACGGTGAGGACATCACGGAATTTCTGGACTGTCAAAGGCAAGCCGTCCAGAACATGAACACAAAAGAGTGAATGATTGAAGCATTGAATCACGAAGTACAGCGTCTTAGCATGACTCACCAATCAATCTCAAAGTATGGATTGCCGAATGCCTTGAAAACATTTATAGAACTACATAATAGAATTATGATGACACAATATGACTAGTTAGATTTATTAGAAATATCGACTTTAGGGTATTTTTAGTAAGTTTCCGCCTCCATACTTGGGAACACTATAACTGAACGCTTTGTTGGCTTAGTCAGCTGACCCAACCTTAGAAGATTCAGGAGCATCCATAGTGACTTTCCCAAAGGATGGCGATTCAGAAAACTGGGGCTATAACTTTCTCAACTCGGCGATAGACAACTTTATCAGAGATGTTGGCGGGCGAGCAGCTCTTGAAGCATGTCCCGACTTCATTGCTCGTCGGAATCTTGCTGAACAACTGATGTTTGAATTGGTGGGTGAGAAGCCTTGCCTTTTTTATGTATGTCGCAAGGGAACTGGACGAAACGCTGGAGAAGAAATCTGGGAGTTGACAATCGCAACGGATCAGGATGATTTTCAATTACCTGCAAGACTTAGGAATCTTGAAAAAACACTAAGCTTGCGGGCAGTTGTATCGCAAGATAGATACGGCTGTTTAGGGTTACTGTCAACTCGGTTGCTACAACCTACACAGGGAAGCATCAATGGCTATACTGTACCTTATCACTTGCGTCTGCTGCCAAATCATCGGTATCATATCGGCATTCCATTAGTGGCCTTGGCAGGTATGGCTGCTATGCCAGTTTGCGGCAATCATGTGCCTACAGAAGCTCAGATCAAAGCTTGGAGAGCGTTTTTGCAGATAGAGGAAAATATTGCTAAAGCACGTCAGTTTTGTGTGCCTTTCCTCACTCACAACTATGGCTCAGAGACAAGGCGAATCGCCTTTGAGATTGATATCTCTTCAGCTACCCTTAATGGCTCTACGGAAAACTCTCTTGAGTGCAAAAACTTCTGGGAAAGGGCAAAACGAGCAAAAAACGAAGAGGTAAAACTTTTCGATGCTGTTCCCATAGAAAATAACAGGCGAAACAGCCGTCAGCTAGGGTCTATTGAAGAAGTTGATCCCAACCGTTGCATCATCCGTGTGAAGATAGAGCGCGACTTAGCTGACTACATGGCAGAGGGACGTTTTCAGCTGCCAACTACTGGATTCTTGTTTTTCGAGGCAGTTGGTGACATCAGACAGATTCAGAATAAGAAAAAAGCTTTGGATGACTTGAAGAATGGACGCACCCAGAATCCTTATTTGGGCGACTTTTTATTCAACGCTTCCCAGGCTAGATCCATCCAAAACACTGTTCAACTTCAACCAGATGATTTGTTACTATCCTCTGCTAATCCAGCTCAGAAAGCAGCAGTGGAGATAGTGCTTGCAGCAAAAGATCTTGTCCTCATTCAAGGTCCACCAGGTACAGGTAAAACCACTGTAATTGCCGAGATTTGCTATCAAGTTGCGCTTCGAGGTGGACGCACCCTGATTGCCTCTCAAGCAAACCTAGCAGTTGATAACGCCCTCAGTCGATTAATTCACAACCCAGCAATCCGAGCCGTGCGAAAGGGACGAGCCGAGAAAGTTGCAGAAGAAGGACAGCCATTTCTAGAAGATCGAGTGATTGAGACATGGCTGGAAAATACTGCTACTGACTGCGAAAACAACCTCGCCAAACGGCTCGACGATGTAAAAGTTTTCCGTCAATTGTTGGCATTATCGGAACAATTTACACCGTACTTAGAAGCAGAGGAGGCATTTAAGCGAGAGCAAAATCTATTCCAAGAACGTAAAGCAACCTTAGAGTTAGCAAGTACAGAGCAAGCACGTAAATACGACCAAGCCATAGCACAGTTGGGTAAGGTCGAATCTCTGAAAGCTGCTTTGGAAGAGTTGCTGAAGAAAGCGCCTTCAGTAAACTGGCAAGATTCAGCAGTTCTCAATTTGTTAGAAAATCTTTTACCATACACATCTACAGACACTTCTGTGCGAAACTTTGCTGCAAACGTTAGTGTAGCAATTGCTCTGGCTTCTCAACTTGGCTTGGTTTCCCCAGATGATGGCTCATTTAGGTATAGCTGTACAGTTACGTGATGGACACATCCCTCAAGCGTTTTTAGAAGTTTTAAATTCAGCACAGCGTCAAATTCTTATCTATTCTCCATGGGTGAGTCAGGCAGTTATAGATGACGTATTCCTGAATTTACTACAGAAATTAGCTAATCGCGGGGTTTGGATTCTGATGGGGTATGGAATTTCAAGGCAGAAAGAAGATGAAGAACGACCAATACCAGCCGAAGTGGAGAAAAAACTTCGATCTGTGAAAACGCCTAATGGTTTGCCTGCCGTACAAGTTTTTTGGCTAGGAGATTCTCATGTTAAAGAAGTGATAGTTGATCGGGAAATCCATCTTTGCGGATCTCATAATTGGCTGTCCTATCGCGGCGATTACTTACCACGAGGCGAGTCAGTCTATAAAGTTACAATTCCCCATCAAGTACAAGAAGCTTATGAATTTCTTGCTAATCGCTTCAAAAACCAAGCTCAGAAATTATGGAATAATGCTGTACAACACCATGATACTCAACTAGCTGTAGAACCTTTGTGCACGTGGGGTGCGTTAAATATGGAAGAAATGGCACTTACAGCTATACAGCGAAGTAACTGGCTAGAACTTTATCCGGTATGGCTGAATGTAGTCTGTCAAGGGTTAAGGTCGAAAAAGATATCAGTTGATTCAGCTAGTTTGAGAACTGGACTTTCTTTATTAAGTCAGCTTTCCACAGAGGAGGCTTTTATCGAATCATTACGGAAAGGATGGCGTCAAGTTATAGGCGCGATTACTGCTAAGAATCGTCAGTCTGCTATAGAGTTAATTAGCGATGAATGGCACGAATTTCAGCGTCTCGCTATTACCCCACCATCCTTGAACACGCCGGAGCAATTTGTAGCCGTATATATCTCCATGCCAAAACCAGACAAGACAACCAAGGAAGGCGCAGCGCACAAATTCTTAAGGGACTTCAAAAAAAATAATGATCCAGTTTCCCCTTACACCCCTTTATGAGATAAGCGCTCGCTTGGTATATTCAGAAGTTCAACTCCCCATTCTCTACCCCTCACTTTAAAAATCCAACTTTTTGCTTAAACCAAACTGTAGATGCAGAATTTCGTTGCCTTAGATACAATTTAAGAATAATGTTGAGGCGAGGAAAACAAAGTGGTGCTGTCTAAAGGCTTTGAAATTGAGATATACACTGGTACGCCTCAAGGTGAGATTGTTGGTCTCTCCGATAAAATTGTTGGATCTTTAGATGGCTTTGTGCGTGAGCCAGATAGCCGAAACGTAGAATATATAACTGCACCATCAAGCAAATACGAGGACCAACTGTGTGCTTTACTGCTTCCTCGAGTAAAGCTCCGAAAACATATTAAGCAATTGGGCGATTACACCTTGATTCCGGGAAGTACCCTGTCTTTGGGTGGTAGCGATCGCTTTGTTCGTTCTGATCCAAAAAATCCATATCACGATTATATAGAACAAACCTACGGTACCAAAGTCGTCACCGCTAGCGTTCATATCAATGTAGGCATTGCCGATCCAGAACTGTTAATGCGAGCATGTCGGGTTATACGGTTAGAAGCGCCTTTGTATTTGGCTTTGAGTGCTTCGTCTCCCTTCTTAGACGGAAAAGCGACTGGATATCACTCTACTCGTTGGGGCGTGTTCCCGCAAACGCCAGCTCATGTGCCTTTATTTGAAAGCCATGCCCACCATATTGAGTGGGTGGAAAAACAAATAGCAGATGGAACAATGCAGAATGTTCGTCATCTCTGGGTGTCGGTGCGCCCAAATGGCGATCGCCGTCCTTACGATCTCAATCGCTTGGAACTGCGAATTTGCGATTTAGTGACAGATCCCCTTGCCTTACTCGCAATTACGTCTTTGCTAGAGGCGCGTCTGTTGCAAATCATCGACAACCCTCACCTAGATCCCTTAGCTCAAAGCAACTTCTCGCCTGATGAACTTATATCTATGACTTGTGCGAATGAAATCGCAGCCGCTACTTCTAGTCTGGATGCCCAACTTAGGCATTGGCAAGATGGTAGAAGTCTCTCAGCTAGAGATTGGGTTAGTGAAATAGCCGATGAGGTTTGGGGTATAGCCAAGCGACATGGCTTTAGCTGTTTCCTTTCACCCTTACACAAGATACTCACTGAAGGCAACGAAGCCCAACAATGGCTGCAATTACACGCAGTTGGTTTCAGTACCAAACACGTTATTACCCAGGCTATTAGTGCTATACATGAACGTGAAATAGAACTGGAAGACAAATTGTGTTCATCGGTAGTTTAAAGTTTCCTGACTTACTAGTGTCTTAGAAAACGAGTGGATATGCATATCTTCCAATAAAAATTTATCTTTTGACAAAAAAATTAATATTTATTGAGTTCAGCTTCAAAATCTCTCAGATTAATATTTTGAGAGAGTTTTTATATGTTTAAAATTTCTAATCTATTTCGCCCT
>JAQYWO010000220.1 GCA_029379215.1 Rhizonema sp. PD37 | reverse complement strand
AGGGTTGAAGATGTGGAGAGGAAAGTCAGCGCCTGGGTTTGGTTCCCTCCTTTGAGGCGACTGGCGTGGAGATTCTGGGGTGCATAGAGAGAAGTCTGTACGTCTTCTTGCGCCGCCTCCCTGCGTCCCTCTGTCCTCAACTGTGCTTGTGGTAAATATAAAGTAAAAGTGCTGCCTTGATTGGGGTGACTGGTAAGTTGAATTTCGCCGCCCAACAGATGTGAGATTTCTCGACTAATAGACAACCCCAATCCCGTGCCCCCATATTTGCGACTGGTGGTGCCATCGGCTTGTTGAAACGCCTCAAAGACGATATGATGCTTGTCTTTGGCAATACCAATTCCTGTATCGCTCACGGCAAAGGCGATTACCATTGCGGCACTATTCAATTGAACTTGATCTCGACTCCATCCTTGATTCGCCACAAATATTTGCAAGCGGACTTCACCTTGCTGTGTAAATTTAAAAGCGTTGGAGAGCAGATTTTTCAGCACTTGTTGCAGGCGTTTAGTATCGGTATCAATGCGAATTGGTAGCTGAGGATCTAACTCGATTGTGAATGCCAATCCTTTACTTGTGGCCATTTGGCGGAATGTTCCCTCCAAGTGATCGCGCAATTCACCTAACAGCATCTGACTCAGATCTATTGCCATCGTTCCGGATTCAATTTTCGCCAAGTCCAAAATGTCGTTGATTAATGCCAACAAATCGTTTCCTGATGAGTAGATTGTCCGGCTGTATTCGACTTGTTTTTGACTTAGATTCCCCTCTACGTTATCTGTGAGCAGCTTTGCTAAGATTAATAAGCTGTTGAGTGGTGTTCGCAACTCGTGCGACATATTTGCCAGGAACTCTGACTTATATTTTGATGATAGCGCCAGTTGTTTTGCTTGCTCTTCTAACGATTGTCTCGCCTGTTCTATTTCCTGATTCTTCCTTTCTACGTCTTTTTTTTGCAAAGCTAACAACTCTGCTTTTTCTTCAAGTTCAGCGTTGGTTTGTTGTAACTCTTCTTGCTGCTTCTTCAGCAAATCCTCTGATGATTTGAGTGTTCTAGCTTGTTGTTCTAAACGTGTATTGGTTTCTCTAAGTTCATATTGCTGAGTTTGCAACTCCTCTGCTAAAGACTGTGATTGCTTGAGTAAGTCTTCAGTACGCATACTGGAAGCAATGGTGTTCACGACGATCGCAATGCTTTCAGTCAGTTGATCGAAGAAAGTCAAATGAATTTCACTAAAGCGCCGGAATGAAGCAAGTTCAATGACTGCCGTTACTTGTTGTTCAAAAAGCACGGGTAACACCACGGCATTGAGTGGGGTGGCTTCGCCCAAGCCAGAACTGATCTTAATGTAGTCTTGAGGGACCTCCGTCAGCAAAATCCGTTCTTTTTCTAAGGCGGATTGTCCGACTAAACCTTCACCCAAGTAAAAGCGGTTTGCTAAATGCTTACGTTCGCGGTAAGCATAGCTACTCAATAATTTTAAGTACGGTAAATCTTCCGCCGTATCCATAATATAGAAAACACCACAAGAAGCTCCTACTAATGGCGCTAATTCCGAGAGAATAAGTTTAGATACAGTTTCAAGGTCGCGTTGACCTTGAAGCATCCTGGTAAACTTGGCTAAGTTAGTTTTCAACCAATCTTGTTCGGTATTTTTCTGCGTTGTCTCCCGCAAATTAGCAATCATCTGATTGATGTTGTCTTTGAGGATAGCAACCTCACCTTGAGCAACAACAGAAATTGAACGTGTCATGTCCCCTTTCGTCACAGCAGTTGCCACTTCTGCGATCGCCCGCAACTGAGTAGTCAGAGTTGCCGCCAGATCGTTCACTGCCGCAGTCAAATCCTTCCAAGTTCCTGCCGCACCAGGCACTTCGGCTTGTCCGCCTAACTTACCTTCAATGCCTACCTCACGCGCCACGGTTGTCACTTGGTTAGCAAATGTTGCCAAGGTGTCAATCATCTCATTGATCGTTTCTGCCAAAGTCTCAATTTCTCCCTTGGCATTCAGCATCAATTTCCGCTTCAAATCGCCATTAGCAACTGCCGTTACCACTTGGGCAATACCTCGTACTTGTGCTGTTAAATTTCCAGCCATCGAGTTCACATTGTCGGTTAGATCTTTCCAAGTGCCCGCTACACCCTTAACTTGCGCTTGACCACCGAGTTTGCCTTCAGATCCCACCTCACGCGCCACCCGCGTCACTTCCGACGCAAAAGAACTCAACTGATCCACCATCGTGTTGATGGTATTTTTTAACTCCAGAATTTCGCCCTTCACATCAACGGTGATTGTTTTCGAGAGATCGCCGTTTGCCACCGCCTTCGTCACTTCCGCAATGTTCCGTACTTGTGCTGTCAGATTTCCTGCCATTGAGTTGACATTGTCAGTGAGATCTTTCCAAGTACCAGCGACACCTTTGACATCAGCTTGTACACCCAGCTTACCTTCGGTTCCCACCTCACGGGCGACTCGTGTAACTTCCGATGCAAAAGAGTTCAGTTGATCCACCATTGTGTTGATGGTGTTTTTTAACTCCAAAATTTCACCTTTGACATAGACAGTAATTTTCTTGGAAAGGTCACCAGTCGCGATCGCCGTAGCAACTTCAGCAATATTGCGGACTTGATCGGTGAGGTTTCCTGCCATCATATTCACTGCTCCGGTCAGATCCTTCCAAGTCCCCGCTACGCCTTTAACTTCTGCTTGCACACCTAGTTTGCCTTCCGTTCCTACCTCACGCGCCACCCGCGTCACTTCCGAAGCAAAGGAACTCAGTTGATCCACCATTGTATTGATGGTATTTTTCAACTCCAAAATTTCGCCTTTAACATTGACAGTGATTTTTTTCGAGAGGTCACCATTGGCGACTGCAGTGGTAACTTCCGCAATGTTGCGAACTTGTGCGGTTAAGCTTCCCGCCATAAAGTTGACACTATCTGTCAAATCTTTCCAAGTTCCGGCGACACCTTTGACATCGGCTTGTACGCCCAGTTTCCCTTCCGTTCCCACCTCACGCGCCACCCGCGTCACTTCCGACACAAAGGAGTTGAGTTGATCCACCATAATATTGATGGTGTTTTTCAACTCCAAAATTTCGCCTTTCACATCGACAGTAATTTTCTTCGAGAGGTCACCGTTAGCCACTGCAGTGGTGACTTCCGCAATATTGCGAACTTGTGCAGTTAAGCTTCCCGCCATAAAGTTGACACTATCTGTCAAATCTTTCCAAGTTCCGGCGACACCTTTGACATCGGCTTGTACACCTAGTTTTCCTTCCGAACCCACTTCACGGGCGACCCGCGTCACTTCCGAAGCGAAGGAACTTAGTTGATCCACCATAATATTGATGGTGTTCTTTAACTCCGAAATTTCACCTTTAACATCGACGGTAATTTTCTTTGAGAGGTCACCGTTGGCGATCGCTGTCGCCACCTCCGCAATATTACGGACTTGTCCAGTTAAATTTCCTGCCATCATATTGACGCTATCAGTCAAGTCCTTCCAAGTACCGTCAACACCTTGTACTTGGGCTTGCACACCCAATTTTCCTTCTATTCCCACTTCACGAGCAACCCGCGTCACTTCCGATGCAAAGGAGTTAAGTTGATCGACCATCGTATTAATGGTATTTTTTAACTCCAAAATTTCGCCTTTAACGTCAACAGTAATTTTCTTCGAGAGGTCACCATTTGCCACTGCAGTCGTAACTTCCGCAATATTACGAACCTGTGCAGTTAAACTTCCTGCCATAAAATTCACGCTGTCTGTCAGATCTTTCCAAGTTCCGGCGACACCCGGTACTTGAGCTTGACCTCCAAGGCTTCCTTCTGCTCCCACTTCACGGGCAACCCTTGTCACTTCTGATGCAAAGGAGTTAAGTTGATCCACCATGATGTTGACGGTGTTCTTCAACTCCAAAATTTCGCCTTTAACGTCAACAGTAATTTTCTTCGAGAGATCACCGTTTGCTACGGCAGTCGTAACTTCCGCAATATTGCGGACTTGATCGGTAAGGTTACCCGCCATCATATTCACGGCCCCGGTCAGATCTTTCCAGGTACCCGCAACTCCACTGACTTGGGCTTGCACACCGAGTTTACCTTCGGTTCCCACTTCACGGGCAACCCTCGTCACTTCTGATGCAAAAGAGTTCAGCTGATCTACCATTGTGTTGATGGTATTCTTCAACTCTAAAATTTCGCCTTTAACATTAACAGTAATTTTCTTCGAGAGATCACCGTTTGCTACCGCAGTGGTGACTTCCGCAATGTTACGGACTTGGTCGGTAAGATTACCCGCCATCATATTCACTGCCCCAGTCAGATCTTTCCAGGTACCCGCAACTCCACCCACTTGGGCTTGTACACCCAGCTGACCTTCAGTTCCTACTTCACGAGCAACTCTTGTCACCTCCGATGCAAAAGAGTTAAGTTGACCCACCATAATGTTGACCATTTCAGCAGTTTGGAGAAACTCTCCTTTGAGGGGTCTGCCATCAATTTCTGGTGCAATCGTTTGAGATAAATCGCCATTTGCCACAGCTCGGATAACACGCGCTGTTTCAGCTGTTGGCTGGACCAAATCTGTAATTAGGGTATTGACAGAATCAACACAAGCTGACCAAGAACCACGAACATTTCCGACATAGGCTCGTTCGTTAATTTTCCCTTCTTTACCAACAACGCTACTAAGTCGCTGAAGTTCTGCTGCCATCCGCTCATTTTGTTCAATAATATCATTAAGCGTATCGGCTATTTTTCCTGCCATGCCAATTTTATCTAGAGGCATACGTGCAGAAAAGTCACCTTTTTTGACTGCCGCTAAAGTTTTTAGAAGTTGTTTTAAATCTAAATTGTCGCTTTCTATCGTTAACTGTTCAGGCATGATTCTAAGTTGTTAGAAATTATACTAATCTCCCTTTGTGCTATCATTCTAGTTAGGCATAAAGATACTCTGCTATTCATTAGCTAGCTGTTTTGTGAGCTAAAAGGCAAAAACTAGAATATCCCAATTAATCGATAGCCTATACCCATGGTTTATTTTGGACGAATTTCGTTTTTGTCCCGCAATTCATCTCATCATTCCCATAAAGTGATAAGTAATAAGGTTTTTACGTAACTAGCGTTCATTTTAGCTTGACAAATCACTATTACACACTTGATACAAGTAGCGAGTAACTTTGAGCATACTTGATCAAGCGGTGGCATGATATTAACTAGAATAGAAACAGATTTTGTTGAGATTTGTATAGTTAGAGATTAACCTATCATGGCTCCCGCCGTTTTAATAGAAAACCTCCAAAAACGCTACGGCACGGTTGAAGCCGTGAAGGATGTTTCCTTGAAAGTAGAACCAGGAGAAATCTTTGGTTTACTCGGTCCTAACGGAGCAGGGAAAACAACCACCTTGCGTGTTTTGTGTACTCTTACGACACCAGATGCTGGTAAAATAGAAGTTTCTGGCATTTCTGTATTAAATAATCCTCGAGCCGCAAGACGACGGCTAGGCTATGTTGCTCAGGAAGTTGCCTTGGATAAGGTACTGACTGGACGCGAACTTCTGCAACTGCAAGCGGCGCTTTATCATCTAAAAGGGGCAGTTGCGAAACAGCGTATAGAAACTGTACTCGATTTACTCAGTTTGCAGGAGTATGCCGATAAAAAGACAGGTACTTACTCTGGCGGGTTGCGCAAGCGCTTAGACTTGGCAGCAGGGTTACTTCACTCACCTGATGTGTTGGTTTTAGACGAACCAACAGTGGGACTTGACATAGAAAGTCGTTTTGTGGTATGGGAGTTCTTGCGAAAATTGCGAAAAGCTGGGACAGCGGTTTTGATTACCAGCCATTATTTAGAAGAGATTGATGCGCTTGCAGATCGTGTGGCAATTATTGATCGCGGCATTGTGATTGATACAGGAACACCTTCAGAGTTGAAAGATAAGGTAGGCGGCGATCGCATTACTTTGCGAATCCGCGAGTTTTCTCCCATTGAGGAAGCACAAAAAGCTCAAGATATGCTGACATCTTTGCCATTTGTTCAAGAAGTCATTATCAATAGCGCTCAAGGAAATTCTCTTAACTTGGTAGTGACGCCACAGAATGATGCCTTGATGACTATACAACAGGCACTCTCTAACTCTGGATTACCAATATTTGGCATTGCCCAATCTCGACCAAGTTTAGATGATGTTTACCTTGCAGCAACAGGACAAACGCTGATGGACGCAGAAATAGTGGCGGTTGGCAATCGCGATCTCAAGGCTGAAAAAAAGCAAAATATGAGATAGATCGAGGTTAATCGCCATCTTTAAACAAATAACACCCAAAAACATTTTATGCGTGATACTGTAATACCTCCTGAATCGGAAATTAACTGGCAGCAAGTTGCGTCACCTCAAGCACGTACTGATGCTACGCCTAATCTTTTTAGTGAATTGGTGCAAGAGACACTGGCATTAACACGTCGTTTGTTTATTCAGTTGCAGCGGCGTCCCTCGACATTGATTGCCGGAATTATTCAGCCAGTCATGTGGTTAGTGCTGTTCGGTGCCTTATTTCAAAATGCGCCTAAAGGAATTTTCGGTAACACGACAAATTACGGTCAATTTTTAAGCGCGGGAGTCATAGTTTTTACTGCATTTACAGGAGCGTTAAATGCGGGTTTGCCCGTAATGTTTGACCGAGAATTTGGCTTTTTGAATCGATTGTTAGTAGCTCCCTTAGCATCGCGATTTTCCATTGTTCTGGCTTCGGCAATCTTTATTATTAGCCAAAGTCTATTACAAGTAGTCATAATTGTGACAGCAGCAGCGTTTTTAGGAGCAGGGTTACCAGATATTGCCGGCTTGAGTGCGATCGCTTTGATCGTTTTTCTTCTGACTCTAGGGGTAACTGCCCTGTCCCTCGGCTTAGCTTTTACTTTACCTGGGCATATTGAATTAATTGCGGTAATTTTTGTAACAACACTACCGCTATTGTTTGCCAGCACGGCTTTGGCTCCGTTATCATTTATGCCTAAGTGGTTGCAAATTGTAGCTACTCTCAATCCCCTTAGCTATGCAATTGAACCAATCCGCTATCTGTATCTTCACAATAATTGGAGATTAAATAGCATGGTGATGCACGCTTTTTGGGGTGATGTAACTTTTGGGGGTGCATTACTCGTGTTACTTGGGTTCACCCTTGTAGCTTTATTGAGTATTCAGCCTCAATTAAAACGTACTCTCGCTTAACAGATTAAACACAATTGGCAGGAGATATTAGAGGATGAAGATAACATTTTTGCCGCTTAAACAATATGTGGCGATCGCTATTGCAGGAATTAGTCTTGCTTCCTTTGTGACACCTCAACCTACCTTAGCTGATCCAATCCAAGCAACTAATCAGGAAAACTACGATTCCACAAACAGAACAGATCCGTTTTCACGTGGAGTTGAACAGGGTAATTTCAATGTGTTTCAGTTAATTCATAACGCAAACTTTGGTCAACTTAACCCGAACTATGCCACCGAACAGAACCAAGAACTAAACGATGCAGCTACTGCATTTAGAGCCAAGCAGCAACAACTGCTTCAACAACGTCCACAGCAGTCAACTCAACCAGTTCAACAAAATCGGGTACTTATACGCCAAGTTGGTAATTAAAATTGATGAGCGGTCAGAGTTAAAAATGACCGCTCAAAATTCATTACAATCCTAATGTACTTAGAATATCGCCAGCATGAGTAGACGTGTTGACAGTATTGTCAACATGAATGATTTTACCGTCGCCATCAATAACGTAAGTGACGCGCTTGGCGTAACCGCCACCATCAACATCGTAAGCTTTGATCAGGATTTTATCAGTGTCAGCCAAAAGCGGAAAATTTAGATTGAATTTTTGAGTGAATGCTTGGTGAGAAAGCTCATCATCTGCACTTACACCCAAGATGACAACATCTTTGCTTTTATATTGGTCAATGTTATCCCGAAAACTACAAGCTTGTTTGGTGCAACCAGGGGTGTCGTCTTTAGGGTAAAAGTACAAAACAACGGTTTTCCCTTGAAAATTGGATAACGAGACAGTATTACCGTTAGTGTCTTTGAGTGTAAATCCAGGTGCATAGCTGCCGACTGCTAAAGACATAATTGAACTTTCCTTTGAAAAATTATTTGTGCATCTGAAATCTTACCGGAACAGTAGGGGAGACTGAAAGCCCCGTGACTTTAGTCCTGGGATGAAAGGCGACACGCGCAGTTAAAACTGCCGTCACTCCTGAGACCACTCAATGATTAATCTCGGCAGAACACTTCTTAACTTATTCTGCCAATCCGGTATACTCACGAGTCGCTGCTTAGTTTCTGAGTCTAGTCTAATACATAAAGGTCGTTTAGCCTGAAACCCCTGAATTCTAGTCGGGGGAGTGGCTCATAATAATCTACAATCGTTATCTGAAGAAACACTATGACGCGAAAGCCCAATCTGACATTAGAACCATAAAATGCCCAGTGCCCAAAGCCAGAAAACTTTTCACTATTCTCGTGGAACTGTAAATCGAGCCGAGCGAGCGCTAATATGTTCTCCCTTCAATCTGAGTCTATTTGAAGCGATGCGCTCTCATCATGTGGCATTAAGTGAGATTACTGGTAATACCGGAGTAAAACATGGCTATACCAGAAGCCCATTGTCTGAATTAAGAACAGACAATAGTTTGATGTGGTTGATTCAAGTGGGTGTACTGCGACGAGAAGTCGATGGGCAAGGAATTACAGATAGTTTTCGCCTCACTCCTCTAGGTCACCAGCTGGTAGAAAAATTCCACTCACAAGCTTGGCGTACTCCTTCATGGAGCGATCGCTCTGTAGATGCTGTTATTCATTGGTTGAGACTACCCTTTTAGATACCCATAGAATAAATAACAGCTAAGAGTTGGGAGAAAGCGAATTTGCTTGCATCTTCGTTTCAACCTCAACTTATCAAAAGAATCTTGACAGTTTACTAAAATTGAAGAGTTAGGAGTGTGGAGTAAAAGGGAACACTATATACGTAAGATTATCCTCTCTTGATGAAGTATTTACTACTAATATAAAATTTACTTTAAGTATAAGGGGTGGGAAAATTATTAGTAGTTAGTTAAATTTTTTACTAACTCCTAAGTCGTCCTCAGTCTCACAAGACTAACCTGGAGATTTTGAAGAAACCCGATCTGTAAAAACTGATAGTTCATATGAAAGCAATTATGGTGGTGGGGACGACATCCCACGCAGGGAAATCACTGCTAACAGCAGCTATTTGCCGCATTCTATCTCGGCGTGGTTGGCGAGTAGCTCCTTTTAAAGGTCAAAATATGGCTTTAAATGCTTATGTTACCGCCAGTGGTGGAGAAATTGGCTATGCCCAAGCGGTACAAGCTTGGGCTGCAGGAGTTATTCCTTGGGTAGAAATGAATCCTATTTTGCTCAAACCTCAAGGAGATATGACTTCTCAAGTCATTATTAAAGGAAAGTCGGTGGGTAAAGCGAGTGCCACGGATTATTACGAGCAATATTTTGAGATGGGGTGGCGGGCAATTGAGGAATCGTTACAGCATTTAGGGACAGAATTTGATTTGGTTGTTTGTGAAGGTGCTGGTAGTCCTGCAGAAATTAATCTCAAGCACCGTGACTTGACTAATATGCGGGTAGCAAAATACTTAAACGCCCCGACTCTACTGGTTGTTGATATTGATAGGGGAGGTGCATTTGCCCACGTTGTCGGAACTTTAGAGTTATTAGATCCAGAGGAACGAGCTTTGATTCGAGGTGTCGTCATCAACAAGTTCCGAGGACAGCGATCGCTCCTAGAACCTGGGATAAAATGGTTGGAAGAACGTACTGGTATCCCTGTGGTCGGTGTTATCCCTTACTTAGAACATTTGTTTCCTCCAGAAGATTCCCTGGACTTACTAGAGCGCAAACCACCAAAATCTCAAGCCGAACTCAACATCGCCGTCGTCCGCTTACCGAGAATTTCTAACTTTACTGATTTTGACCCTTTAGAATCAGAACCGACAGTGATGTTGAAATATCTTAGTCCAAAGCAAGATTTAGGACATCCAGATGCAGTGATTCTCCCAGGCACAAAAACTACAATTCCTGACTTGCTCTTGTTACAAAAAAGTGGTATGGCAGAAGCAATTCAAAATTATGCGGCAGCTGGTGGCACAGTATTGGGGATCTGTGGAGGTTATCAAATACTGGGTCAGATGATCGCAGATCCAGAGGGAATAGAAGGACAAGCCGGCAGATATCAGGGACTAGGGTTATTACCAATCAAAACTGTGATTACAGGACAGAAAATTGCCCGTCAGCGCCAAGTTACCTCGAATTTTCCCCAAATGGGCTTGCCCGTCACAGGCTTTGAAATCCACCAAGGGAGATCGCGTATAGAAACCCAACCAACAGACTCCCTATCCTACCAACCTCTGTTTGACGATATTAATTTAGGCATGGTAGATAATTGTCTATCTGTTTGGGGTACTTATCTCCACGGGATTTTTGATAATGGTCCTTGGCGACGTGCTTGGTTAAATCGCCTGCGTCAACAGAGGGGTTTAAAATCTTTACCTACAGGCGTTGCTAACTACCGAGAACAACGGGAGAATATGTTGGACTCCCTTGCTATTGAAGTGGAACGGCATTTAGACTTAACACCATTTTTGTCCTAAGGCAGGTTCTCATGACTATTCGCGTCCGCTTTTTACCAGACGATATTACTGTTGAAGCCAAAGTGGGAGAACCACTGCTGGATGTTGCAGAGCGAGCTGGAGTTTACATTCCCACTGGTTGTTTGATGGGTTCTTGTCATGCTTGCTGTGTGGAAGTGGAAGGTGGAGATATGATTCGCGCTTGCATTACCGCAGTTCCACCAAGACGCGAAGAGTTAACGATTCATCTGTTTATTGATCCAACTTGGTAAAAAGATTCAGGTGTGAGAGTTAAGAGTTGTCGAGACGCAAAATTTCACGTTTAAAGAGAAGTTATGAGTTTTAAATTCATAATTTCTCTCTCTTAACTTCCTGTCCATTTTACTGGTTCCTCATTTTTCATGTCTTCTGAGGTGAATTCGATTGAGCTTTAAGAGCGTATTCTCTAAATCTTTCTAAATCAGCTTTTACAGTCGATTCTACTGCCCGTCCTAAAAATAAATTATCCATAATTTTGCCAATGATCCCTGGGATAGCGTAGGCAAAAGTCAGTTTTACAATACTACTACTGTGGCGATCGTAAAAGCGGATTGCTCCCCGATTCGGCAAACCATCAATCGATTCCCATTGGATAATTTGATGGGGAACGACTTTCAGAATTCGCGATTTCCACGTAAACTCTAAACCGCCAGTATTAAGTTTCCATAAAGACATCTCAGGATCGTCCTTTGGAACCGTAACAGAATCAATCCACTTCATCCAGCGAGGCATCTGCTCCAAGTCCGCCCAAAGACTCCAGACTAACTCTATAGGAGCCTCAACCTCTACCTGTACGCTATGCTCTAGCCAATCAGCCATTTTCTGTTGTTTTTCCTTCGCGCCCTTCGCGTCTAGTCTGCCTTGAAGCCCTTCGGATAAAGCCACGAACATCGCAGCTACCTACACAAAAGCCCTACTTCTTCACATTTTCCAAAATTGCTTTTGCCGCACGCCTTCCGGAAATGATCGCCCCTTCCATACTATCGATATAATCCTGCTGAGTGTAGCTACCCGCGAGAAAGAAATTAGAAATTGGTGTTTTTTGCTGGGGACGGAAAACATCCATACCCGGCCCTTCACGATATAAAGACTGAGCCAATTTCACCACACTATACCAAGTCATGTTGAGTTCTCTGGAAGAAGGGAATAACTCATGAACTTGCTTGAGGACATGTTGGGCGATCGCCTCATTATTTTGTTTGATAAAAGGATCTCCTGGTGTCAACACTAGTTGCAACAACGATCCTTGACCTTCCTTATAATAATCAGCAGGGCTTGTTAAAGCTAAATCGGCAAAACAAGAAAAATCAGCATCTGAGGTATACAACAGATTATCAATTCCTGATGCACGATCTAACTGTTTGCGCTTGAGAGCATCGTGCAATTCTGTTACCCAACCATCAAACCGCAGTTGCACTGTTGCCACTGGCACTGCATCCAATTTATAAATATTGTCAAACTCTTGCCATTTGCGCCACTCCTGAGGTATCAGACGATGAATTCCTGGGAGATCGCAAGCAGCGACATAGGCATCAGCAGTGATAATTTCCTCAGTCTCGCCATTTGCCACTACCATACCAGTCACATGGATTTGTTCCCCAACTTTTGGAAACAGGATCTCTCTGACTCGGCGACGAGTGTAAATTTTTGTATTTCTAGCTTCTAGATATTTCAAGATCGGCTTGTGCAGGTATTCATTAGGGGAACCTTCCAGCATCCGCAATATTGAAGCTTCCGTTCTCGATCCAAACAATTGGAAAATTGTCAACATACAACGGGCAGACATATTCTCACAATCTATAAATCCTAAAGCGTAAGCAATAGGATTCCACATCTTTTTGATACTACCATCGCTACCACCATGACTGCGAAACCAATGAGCAAAGCTAACTTTATCCAAATTACGAATGGTTCTCATTGCCCCATCAAAATCGACTAACCCACGTACCACTGGACTCGTACCAAGAGCGATCGCATTTTGCAATTTATCCTGCAACGAGAGTTGAGTCGTGGTAAAAAATGCTTTTAACCCATTAAAAGGTGCACCTGTAAAGAAACGAAAATCTAGAGAACCAATACGTTCCCCTTTATTAATGAAAGTGTGGGAATGTTCTTTCAGTCGTAAATTTTGTGACGCTTCCACTTTCTTCATCAAGTCAAACATTTGGTAATAGCAGCCAAAAAATACGTGCAACCCCATTTCAATGTGATTGCCATCGCCATCAACCCAACTGCTAGCTTTACCACCAACAAACGGACGGGACTCAAAAATCTCAACTTCACAGCCTGCATCAACTAAATCTACAGCAGTTGCTAGCCCAGCTAGTCCCGCACCCACTATTGCAATACGCATTTTCGATTCCGTCTTTCCTTTTCAGTTTCTTTACAAATTGTAACTGGGTTGGTGCCGGAATTTGCTGATCAGATTAAATGCTTACGAATAAGCATTTAATCTGATCCTCACTCAATATTCAATATTGCTGAGTGCTGCTGAAGGTTGTTTCAGGTATCTGCTTTCGCGCAGTCAAACGCAAATCTCAAAGCAAAAATTGTGCAAGCTTGTACCTAACTCAATGCGTGTTGCCACCGACAGACCAATCAAACAAGGTTGCCCCATTTTCCTCCTCGTGTAAGATCCTTAACCATGGGTATGTTTTTAAATCTTGTACTGATTACCTGACCGCATCACGGCAAATTAGAAGTTACAACTAACTTTCATCTCTGTGGTTTTAGCCTAGAGATGAAAGCATTTTTCTTCTAAAGAAGAATTGCAGAATCTGCCGGATCTACTCTTCTACGCATACCTCTTTTAGGTAAAGAGGTGGCAGTGAATAGCACTCGGTTACCAAAGGTTTCCCTTTTGTCCCACTATCTCTTAATCTCTTCCAATCACACTCCCATTTTCTTCAGACATAACAGGTAACCCTCGAATGAGTTCCCGAATGACATCTGTTGCAGGTCTACCTGTTTGCAGGCAATATTTTTCTAGTTTTTCCGCTTCCTGGGTAGCCAAATTCACAGTGATACGTTTTACAGCCCATTTCTTATTAGTCATTTTTTTATGTTATCTGCTGTGTATTAACATTATAAAAGAATCTAACTTCAAAGATGAGTAAGAAGGATTAGATTATCAGAGTTTTTGTCACGAAACAAGCGATGCTATTAGCAATGAAAATTCTTTGTTTGTCAAAGTATTCGTTTTTCAATAAAACAACATCTTGATAATCTAACAATTAGTCTTGTGACAGCCAAACCAGCGCACACTTTGTGTAGCTAAACATAATCAATCCAAAGACAGGATGTATCCAAAACAACTATGAAATTTTACTCATTTCTTGAAGCTACCTACTGTTAAATAAATAACTATTTTCCAAATTGGTAGTTGTCAAAAGCAATGAATATTAACTAGCAGGTGCTTTTCTGGCACTTACCAATAAATCTCCAGTCGGATGTGTGAATACAGGAGCTTGAACAAGTGGCAAAGGGTTGTCCGCTTAATTAAGAAATTACCCTCTATCATTGTTATCACTACCAAAGATAGATGACGCATTATAGTTTGTTGTGACTCAATCCTTGATTTACGGTCGTTCTCTTTCAAGATTTTACTTGAGGTAAACTATGCAAAGAGGAGAAACCTGTTAGAGTTCTTTGGTTTTCAGTAACTTGCTTTTATCCAAACTCTTGAGTTTAGATACCAAAATATATAGATATTTTTGGGGTTTTTCAAGTTAATTTTGTGGACAGTTATTCATTTTTCATATGAAAAATGAGTTGGTAGTTTTATCTCCTTATATG
>JAQYWO010000219.1 GCA_029379215.1 Rhizonema sp. PD37 | reverse complement strand
GTATAAAAATTGAGTATTAAAAATGGCGATGCAAGCAGTACTTATACCCCAAAGTCTATATTTTTGTTGCACTACATTTGTAGTGCAACAATTGGGCTAATAGTATTTTGGGACTTACGCACTATTAACAATCACTAATGTGTAACATACAATACTTATTAGTTTTAGGCGTTCCGCATAACCTCAATTTACTTGTATATTTGTGATACAGCTTCAGCAGTTGCTTTGGCATCGCTAACAGCTAAATATGGCTGTTAGTTACAAGCCAAGATCGCTAGTGGTTAAAAATAGGCAAATAAATTGACGCTACCGTTGCGTTTATATTCATAGTCCTAACGCTCAGGTTGTTCTGGTTCGGGAGGTAACGGTTGTCTAACTTCTTCCACCAATTGATCTGGGCGCTCATGAAAACAAACTACGGTCGTCTAGGGTTATCGATTATCGCAGGGGCGTTCGTGTTAGAAGGACATGGAAGTTGCGGATTGAGTAAATACGAATAATTGCAACAGTTTTTAAAATTACCTGGAGGAAATTTATCTAATAAAACAACCTGTAAAGTGCAATTTTATCTCATTAGTTTGGACTGCGATACTCGTAAATTGGTACAAGCGATCCGCCTCCAATAGAAAGTGAAAATAGCTGTAAAAACTGGCACATACTAGATTGTATATGCCAGACACAAAATGCGCGGCGCTCTCTTTTACTTCAGAAGACATTACAAGCAAACGGGACAGAGACAAGCACTTTCACTTCCTCAGTATTTACCCGCTTACTAGTTTTTTCTTAGTTAGCCTACCTAAACTTCAACTTTCCTGGCATATTTTTTCTTCATGACGCCACCGATTCCCATAGCTATCACTGAGCCGAGGATAGTCACAGGTTCAGGTACTGGTTTTGAGTTTGGGGCGAAGGACACACCGCGTAGCACTTCACCGTATTTGGCGTTGTCAATGACGTTGAACTGCTCAGTTGCCGCTAGCGCTGCTGTAGTGTTTAAGAGATTGTCAGTGATTGCAACCAATTTGTTCGGATCAGCTCCTTGATCGGTTGCGTTACTAATAGTTGAGGTCACTGCGTAGAGACTGACAGTCCCGTCACTGTTAACTTTTCCAGTCAGGTTGCGCAGCCCTTCAGTCGCAGTATTGTAAGTGTTTCCGGTAACGGGGTCAACTGCAGTGTAGTTACTACCCAGCTGGAGTCCATTAGTAAGGACGTAATCCTGAACCCAAGTGCCATTGACCAAACTCCACTTTTGAAGTCCGCCATAAACGTTAGTGGATGCGATGCCGCCAGCAGCAGTGGTTGCATCGTTGCCTTCGTCAGTAACATACAGCGTATTCGGATTAGCAAAGAAGAGTCCGAAGGGATTGTTCTGAACACCCGGAAGCGGGTTCCTGGCAAGGGTTGTGTTAAATCCGGGTAGGATGGAGATCGGCGTGGAGGCAGCGTTGGCTGGATTCGGCAAGGTACCTGCGTTACCAACCTGGTAAACGGAGTTAATTCCGTTACTACCGCTCCCTTTCGTTGTGTACAAGGTGTTGTTGTAAATAGTCTCACCACGGAAATTGTTGTCCTTGGCAGTTTTGTCAGCCGGATAACCATTCTGAGTGATGTTGTACTGTCCTACCGGGATCGTAGGAGATGTAGGAGTCGCATTCTGACGGGGATTTACAATTTGTACGCCTGTCGCGTTGGTGACAGCCGTCGATCCGTTTCCATTACCACCGTTACCTACGGTGTAGTATACTCCGTTCGGAGCCAGTATTGCTGCACGACCATTATTGCCTGGATATGAGTTGGTTGTGGTTACCTGGAGGGAATTATCATAGTTGAGTTGTCCAACTGCCCTGTAGGTGGGAGTTGTTGTCACGGGGTTTCCCGGTTCGATAATACCCGGTGTGTTGGAGTTTGACACGTCGAGCTGGTTGATCCCAGTGCTGTAACCCATAAAAGTCAGTCCTGTACCGTCGGCTGTGAGATTCAACGACAGTTCCGATTTCGATGGGAAGCTGGTGGTAATGATGGTAGGATCGATAGACACCGTACCCGCATTCTGACCAGATGTGGTAATCTGGTCAAGGAAAATTGGTGAAGTGACGCCGAAGCTGGCATCAACCTTTTCGTTATTGAAAACATTTGGATAGAGTCCGTTGTTAGTCGCCGTACCTCCGCCTGGAAGCGTCTGCCCTACTGTAACGGTGTTCGCCTTGCCCTGATAAACGCTGCGCGATACAACCAGATCGTC
This sequence comes from Rhizonema sp. PD37, assembly GCA_029379215.1. Lineage (GTDB taxonomy): Bacteria > Cyanobacteriota > Cyanobacteriia > Cyanobacteriales > Nostocaceae > Rhizonema. The sequence goes on along the minus strand of JAQYWO010000219.1, from coordinate 12,270 downwards.
TGGAACAAATGTTAAATTTACAGCGTCAGCAGGAGAGGCGAAACAAGACAACACCGTGGCGATCGCAACGCTCCCCATACCTGAAGTCAAGGCTTGGGCTGATGCTAATTTTTTTAAGCATCGCTTCTTTAAACTATGTAGCAGCAATTTATTATTCTCCTTATTCATTAGGCAGAAATCGTTGACAGTATATGCTTCCCCTGAGTAGTCGAAACGTACAAACTCAGTTTTCCTGTCTGTGTACTGGTGTCAATTTATTACCGTATTTTCACCTCTATCCAGACGTTCTAGCAATTCGATGCACCAACCTAGCACCTCAATTCTGAACTGATTAAAAGTTCAAATCGTGATGCTAATTTCGCCACCATGAAATTTTAGTGACAGGAGTAATTATTATTACCATTGCTTAACTAAAGCTTACTAGACTTGTGCGTATCTGCATCTATCTCATTGCGTTTCTTCATGAAAACTTTATCTCGACGTATCACTAATATCGTATTTAACACTGATTTCTCCCGCTTAAGGGACTTCAAAAAAATAAATTATCCAAAAAAAACTAGAAATAATCTGTTAATAATAATGATTATTCGGTAATCAGAAATTTTATTCTGATGCTATTAAGAGTAATTAGTATTATTATTTATGGTAATAGAGGCAATGTAAAAGTAAGTTTTTACATAGCATATTTCAAGAAACTACTTTCCTAAATCGGGGAAGACTTTATTTGCATAATTGGTCAAGCGTTGAATTTGTCTCTCAATCTTTAACATCGTTTTTTTTGAAGCTTAAGTCCTGTTTGATAAGTTTGAGTCACTAACTTAACACATAGATGTTGCCCTTTCTAGCGAACTTCGCGAGGTAGGGCAAGCCGCCTTGCGATGTGGCAAAATTGAGAGCTTTTTGAGGCGGTACCTGTTGTCGCTTCAACAACAAGACAGATCAACCGCTTCAAAAAGAAGTGAAAAATGTAGCGGATGCTTAGCCTGCCCCTATTTGGAAGTTGCTTGAATTCCAGTTCCAGGCAGAGCCTTAGTTCGTTCAATCCGTACACCTGTTAAGAGATTGGGATTAAGACCTAGAGCGTTCAAAACAGTTACAGCAATTTGAGTTGTACGAACCTCATCATTTACCGTTGTGCCCTTAACATTAGATGATATTCCATCACCACCGATAACTAGAGCAATGTTGGTCGCATCCTCTGTAAATAAAGCACCGTGTTCAGCAATCTTTTTACCTTTTGAAGGATTACCAACAAAGATATAGCCAGGCAGCACCTGGACGAATACATCAGGCGTGCGGTTGTCTGGGTTAGGGCTAGGAGCCAGACCAAGCTGATAGGCTTTAGCCCCAGAGTAAACGTTGGCAATGCCAGGATTACAGGTAGGTGCTGAAGTCGTAGAGCCTGATGAAGTACCTATACAGAGAGGAAGATTTCTCAAACTGCGCAGATATCGAGTGACATCGCTAATCTTGCTTTGATCTTTGAGCCATATCAAAGAGACATCATCCTGAGTAGCCTGACTCACGGCATTAGGATCTCTGAGGTGAAAGTTGATCGCATCTGGGATCAGGTTATCTTTAAGCAGAGTTCCGACACCATTACGGGGGTCTTGACCATGCTTAGCGACTAAAACCACCAAGGTAGTATTAGCTAGAAGTGAATTACTACGAATCGCTTTCAGAATTTTACCGATACTCTCATCAGTATGCTGCACAGCATCAGCCAAAACGCTAGAAGGACCGATGGTCGGAGTCGCCCCGGTCGCATTCGGATTGTTACTCGGATTACCGTTGTTGTCTATGCCGCCATCAAGTGCCTTTTCGCCAACGCTCACAGCTTGAAAGTTCATTGCAAAAACGTTAGGAACAGGTGCAGACTGAGTTCCTAAAGAGTTCCGCCCATTAATTTCATTGAGAATGGCTTGAACTTTCAAGTCGTCGTAAGCCTTGGTATAGGTTGTGTTATCTGTGACAACATGAGCGTTTGGAGCAATGAGTGGGAAGCCATTTGCGTCAAAGGAAACAGCATCTGTCAACTTGCCGTTTTGATCGAAGATAACACTTGCATTGATTTCAGGGGAGTAGTAGTCGTTAATCGAGTTGCCACCGCGTCCTTGAACAATATTGTAAGCTGCGGCGTGTTTATCTGAAAAGGCAGTGTACAGCCCAGCGTTATGAGCCACATTGAAAATCGTATTGATGCCGGGGTTGAGATATTGCCAGGGATACACTGGCTGACAGATGCCGCTCTGGCAATTTTGCGGCAACCGAGTTTTGTCGATACTCCCCAAGCCATAGTTCCCTTGTACAAAGGGTTTGGTCGGGTCGCCGCCCACATAACCCCCACCATCAAGTCTCCAAATGACATTGTTCGGATCCGGATTGCTGGGATCGGCAGGAATGGAATAATCGAGCAATTCAAAGTAGGTTGCTTCAGTTCCCTTGGGGCTATTAATATTACCACCATTCACAATTGGTGCGGTCAAGTCGCGAGCATAGGTATCATCGTAGTACACGCCAGTGGTTGCAGGACCTGCACCTGTGAGGTAGGACAGAGTCCCTGGGAAAGAGTCGGATGGGCTAGTGGTGAAGGCGTTAGGGTAAGTTACCCCCACTGAACGGAGGCTGTTGATGTTGGTTAAGTAGGGTTGCAGTGCTGGATCTAGAAGATCTGCACTACGTAAGCCATCGACAGACAGAATTAGCACATGCTGATATCGTCCAGGGGCAACATCAGCGATCGCGGTTCGGTGAGGAATTGCCATAGAAGCAGAGACACCACAAACCATGGTGAGGGCAAGTGCCAGTTGAGAACGGTTAAAGATCATTAAGTTGTCCTGGTGGAATTGAAGTTGAAGTGAACGTTAGAACCCCAAATGGTGGGCACTACCCACATTACGAAGTCACATTAGATTTAAGACGCAAAATTTGCTGGTATCTGCCCCAAGACTCTAAGGCATACTCGTTTGTAGGAGTGCCTTAGTTGACTGAAGGGGTTTGTTTCCACTATTGACAGAATCAAACGTTGGTCCCTCAGTCAACGGGTTTTTCATACATAATGTAGTATTTATACTTATATGTAGTAATTAAAATACAATACTTGTGTAAGGTTAAAGCAAAGCTATGAAACTTTTAAGAAGCAGTATCTTCATCAAAGCTTTACAGTAAATTGGTGAATAGACCTCTTGTTCAAAGTTGACGATTAGTTATGGGGATTACATAGCTGCCCTCAGCATAGCAGCATAGCTGCCTTGCCGCCAAGGCGGCTTGACCATATGATAATTAGGATGAAATCTCAATAAGCTGCAAAAATGACTTTATTCCTTTCAACAAGAGAAGCCTATCACCAACAGCAATAGAAAAGTCAGGATTCTGTGGATCGGTTGTGGCGACATTTTGCTTAGTAATGTCATAGGCAGCTAAAGTTGCCGATAGACTGTTTTTAATCAATTCGGCTTTGAGTCCGACTTCATATTGAGTGCTGCGCTCCGGTAATAAAGCACTGCCATTGAATGTGCGTGACAAGTTGGGAATGAACGATTTGCTGAAGCTAAAGTAGAGGGAAATCGGTTCCACTGGTTGATAGACTATGCCCAAACGAGGGGTAAAGGGATTGTTATAATAACTGTTTTCACGAGGATTGCTAGTGGGATTCCTTGCACTATCGAAAACCTGGCTGAAACTGCTGTTCTGAAGAAAATCTACTCTGCCACCCAGCAGTAACTTGAGATTTGGTAGTAAGGTCACTTGGTCTTGCAGGTAAATACCAAACTCGTCGTAACTATTTTTGTAGACGTAAAGCGGAATATTGGTGGGCTGAGGAGAGCCTGTCAGGGGAGATATTGATGGGTATCGCGCACTCGATTCATCCACAGCAACTCGAACTGACACTCCCCTGCGTGATATTCCATAGACATTTCCGGACCACTATTTATTCTTTGGGATTCTTTTACAGGAAGTTTTACAGTATATTATTAGTGTGGCAATAAAGTGAGGGAGTTGATCTCACATTTTATCGCGTAGGGACAAAAAAGAATTGGCAAAGATGGCTGCTTGAGTACGATCGCGTAAGTTTAACCGACTGAGAATACTTGTGATGTGATTTTTTACTGTATTTGCAGTGATGTAGAGAGAATCAGCGATTTCTCGATTGCTAGCACCAATAGCAATTAAACGCAAAACTTCTTTTTCTCTGGGAGTCAGTTTTGTAAATTCTGGAGGAATGAGTGTTGTCAATTCTGGTAAAGGAGTCAAGATTTTTTCAAATAAACCAGGTCCTAACTGAGTATGACCTTGATTAATCGACCAAATAGCATTTGTCAATGTTTCTAGAGGAGTATCTTTTAATAGATAACCTTTTGCACCAACTCTCATTGCCTGGGAGACATATTCGTTGTCATCAAACGTTGTCAACACTAAAACTTTTACCACCTGAAAGCGCTGGCAAATGATTTGAGTCGCGGCAACACCATCCATCACTGGCATTCGCACATCCATTAATACCACATCTGGCTGTAGGGACGTTTCATGAAACCTCTCTAGATAAGTTATGGCACTTTCACCATTTTCTGCTTCGCCAACGACTTGAAAGTCTGATTTTGTCTCAAACAAACTTCTTAAGCCTTGACGAACAATTATTTGATCGTCTACTAGCAACAAGCGAATCATTACGCTAACCTCAACAGCGCAAAGACAGCCGTGATAAGGCAACCAGATCCTGGCGCACTAACTACGTGAAATTTACCACCTAGCATGAGCGTTCGTTCTCGCATTCCTTGAAGTCCAAATCCTGTGGTATTTTGGTTTGGATTGAAGCCTTTACCATTGTCTTCAATCCGCAAATGCAGTTCATTAATAACTAATTGTAAATCAATTTTAACCTGAGTCGCGTCTCCATGTTTAGAGATATTTGTCAAGGCTTCCTGAATAATTCTGTAAATTGTTGTGCTAATTTCAGTTGATAATGGTTGAGTGAGATTGAGCTTATAGTCTGGGATAATACCCGTATGATGCTGAAAGTTAGCGAACAACAGCTTGAGTGCTGACTCTAGAGATTGTCCTTGTATGGGGTTGGAACGCAGCGTTGCTACCGATTGACGCACTTCTCGTAAAGCATTAGCATTAAGTTGTCTGGCTTCCTGTAAGAAGGTTCGGGTTTTATCTATATTTGATGGTAAAAACACTAAAGCATTCTCTAGCTGAATACTTTGAGCCGTAAGTGAGTGTCCCAAAGCATCGTGGATTTCACGGGCAATACGGTTGCGTTCTTGTAGTGTTGCCTGATCTTCGATCCGTAGAGCGTATTGATGAAGTTGCTGGTGAGCGATCGCTAATTTCTCCCGACTTTGTCGTTCTGCGAGCAAAGCATTGACTAACAGCAGGACAAACAATAGCACCAAGCCAAACAGCAGCGTTGTATTCAACTTCAAGATCCAGAAAAATGCTCTCAACTGTTCTTCTGTCTGCGGTTGCTCTAGATGTCGATGTAGTGATTGATACGGAGGCGGTTGATGTGGTGAATGCCGTTCAGGAATTTGCTGTAAGCCGAAAAGAAAGAATACAGATACCAGACTTGAGACAATTAAACGTCCGGTTAATTTAAATATCAAACAACTGCGAATAACTAAAATTAGTAGCAGCGGTGGTAAAAAGCTAAGTCTTATACTTGCCAATAAAATTAGTCCAAATCCCAAACCAATGTAAATTAGTTTTGAGAACTGGTTAACCATTGGTAACCGTAGACCCATTATACCAAAGCTAGTGATACTCAAGAACAATAGTAGTAAATGTTCGCTAGAAATTGGATGATGATGTCGTGGATGGGGGTCAAATATACTGTGAAACTGAAAAACAAAAGTAATTCCTAAAAGAATCCACTCCAGGTGGAGTAGCAAGCGAAAGGGATGAGGTTGAAGTTGAATCAGTCGCTTCATGGTTGTATCTGGGATACGGTAAATTAATACAAATTTGCCTAAAAACAATTGACAGCGAACATTGTCACTTTCTTACTATGCGATCATTGTTTGCTGCTAGAGTCTTTCTTCCTATTTTTGTCAGCACAGATTAGGAATATATTCCTAAATAGATTGGACCGTTAAACAATTACTTTTGTCACTCACCGCCAATAGAAATATTTATGTAAAATTTATTATGTAAAATTTATAAAATTGCATGCGCTCTCTACCCCGCATCGATTCGAGATACTGGTTTTGCCTTTGTGCCGCTAGCGTTTTCGGCACCAACACTGGCGACTTCGTTGGGGACGAACTACACCTTGGACACCTCAGCGGACTACCCTGGCTGGCTGGGCTATTCGCGCTCATTCTCCTACTCGACCGAATTGTCCGCCGACCCACACCACTGTGGTTCTGGTTTGCCATCATCACGGTTCGCACGGCAGCTACTAACGTCGGGGATATGTTCCATGATTGGCACATCGACTTTGTGGTCTCCATACCGGTGATTCTTGCGCTCTTTGTTTGCGCGGTCTGGGTCTACCGCCAGTTTTCTGATGCGGTGACTACCTTGGGCGATACCGTCCGCGTAACACCGAGCTACTGGGTCTGTATGATGCTAGCTGGTGTCCTTGGCACCCTCGCAGGCGACTTCGTGTCCTTTCGGCTGCATCTCACACCGCCAGGGGCCGCAGTGGTGGTAGGGGCGCTGGTGACGATGATGCTCAGCATCGGCCGACGGGGGGAAATTCTCGCGCCAGCGCTCTACTGGACCACCGTAGCACTCATTCGTACGGCTGGCACTGCCGCCGGTGATGCCTTGGCCCATGCGTTAAGCCTGCCATGGAGTACCTTGCTTACCGGTCTTGCTTTCTTGGTTCCCGTCATCGCGTTCTACGGAACCAGTCGGCTGACGGGACGGTTGAAAGCGCCTACCTTGCCGATCCAAAGCAAGCAACGGGACGGACGCTCGCTACCCGATGAATGAATTGACATGCCGTAGTGGAGGTTGAGCCGAGATGTTTGAATTTTAACAAATTAAAGCTGAAAATATTTACCTTGCTGGGGTTTGATAATTTGCTACTTGATTGTACATAACAGCATTGTAGGTTACTAAAAATCAAGCTTTTTAAATCCCTATTTCCGTTTCCGTCCTTATCTCGGCTCAATACCTATCAGATTTTTATGTAAATAAAATTACAGCCCACTTCTTCAGACGAGTCACCAAATGCCTCAATTCCTTGTGTATTCTGCCTTTAAGGTGATGTCCTCAAAATCACAGACTTCCACTTCAGTTGTGATAACACCTGTTGAGCGGTCGGTTGTAAGATTTTTTCTATGGCTCTTGAGACATCAGCTTCATCGACGGTAACGTTGTGCAAACCGTGGCAAAGGATGCCCTTGGCAACGGTTTGCGTCGTCGCTTCATGCACAATTTCCGCACTGGCAAAGCGGTTCCATAAGGCTGCTATAGTCAGAACTACGACCATAGCGAGAAAGATAGCTTTATTCATCAATTATACCTTCATAGCAATATAGCTGCGCACTTCCGTTCGGCAGTTCTCCACGCTCTGACGAATGCGGCGCACCAGTTCCGCATCGGGATCACCGCGTAGGCCGCCACGAATGGTGCGCGTGAGATACTCCAGTTCTTCTTCCAGAAAACCGACCTCGGCGCGGGCAGCAGGCGCGGTGGGCGGCTCGAATTGCGCCCAGAAGTCCGCCACCTCGTCGGTATGTGCTGCAAGCTCACGCTGTCCCTCATCAGTCAATCGGAAGATGCGGCGGACACCATCTTGCTCGGCATGGATCAAGCCTGCCTCCGCTATAAACTGCAACGTAGGATAGACAACGCCGGGGCTTGGGGCATATTGACCGCCGGAACGCTCTTCCAGCAATTTGATAATTTCGTAACCATGTTTCGGACTATCGCGCAGCGCGTCCATCAGCAGAAACTTTGACTCGCCGCGCCGCACTCTGCCACCGCGTCTTCCATGGTGGTGACCGTGGTGATGGTGTCCGTGATGTTCACCACGTCCGTCTTCTTTGTTTTTTCTCATATATTTTCCTTCACGGGGTTTGTATTTTCATGCAGTTTACTATGATTAAAAGATATTATTAAGTTATATCAAGATATATCTTATTATAACCCAAATCAAGACTCGTAGAAAGCAGAATGATACAGAGTTTGACATCCGGCATTGGCCACCGGGCCAGCGCCAGCAGCTGCAACACGCATATTTTTCTGAAGATACACAAGGTTTTAAACAGGAGAACGAATGACCATTTTCGCATTACGGAGAATCAGATTAGCGGGCGTAATGGTAATGATTTGCTCTTTGCTGATAGTGACGACAGCAAAGAAGGCAGGGACAGAATCCTCACGACGAATCGTAACTGCGGCAAATACGTTCCTTGCGACACTTAATGAGAAGCAACGGCAAACCGTTCTGTTTGCATTTGACGACAAACAGCAGCGCGCACGCTGGTCTAACTTCCCGACCGCCGTTGTTCCCCGGAGAGGCATCAGCCTTAAAGAAATGAGTCTTGCTCAACGTTCCGCCGCCATGGCTTTGGTGTCATCCGCGCTTAGTCCGAAGGGATTTGAGAAAGTTCAGCAAATTATGGAGGGCGACGAAGTCAACAAGATTAATGAGGCTAACCATCCGCCATTTGGTAACCACGGCACACCCCCATTAGGGAATCGAGTACATCAAGCGCCGCGTGGCGACTTGCCTGCCGGTGCACTGTTTGGCAAAGATCTCTACTATATTTCTATTCTTGGAATGCCTTCTGCAAAGAATCCTTGGATGTTGCAGTTCGGCGGTCATCATCTGGCATTGAACATAACTATCGTTGGGGAGCGTGGCGTGCTGACGCCAACCCTGACCGGCGCGCAGCCTGCGCTCTATAAGCTAGGCGGCAAAACCGTAAGACCGCTCGGTCAGGAGAGCGATAAGGCTTTGGCACTGTTGAATGCTCTGGATGACAGCCAGCGGAAGCAGGCGATTTTAAGTTCTCGTTTGGCCGATCTTGTGCTTGGACCCGGGCAGGACGGCAAGGTCATACAGCCCGAGGGTTTGAAAGCCTCCGCAATGACGAAGCGTCAGAAATCTATGCTGCTCGATCTGATAGGCGAGTGGGCGGGCATTATTCATGAGGATGTCGCAGCGGCCCGCATGGCCGAGGTGAAGGCCGATATCAACGAGACATGGTTTTTGTGGAGCGGTCCGACAACCGCTGCTCAAGGGCAAAACATTACAGCCTATTACCGGATTCAAGGCCCGCACCTTGTCATCGAATATGCGCCGCAGGGTGAGCGTGATGACCCCGCCACGCACGTCCATACAATGTACCGCGATCCGACGAATGATTACGGTCGGGAGCTTACGAAAAAATGAAACTAAAGCTGATCATCGCTGTCATGATTTTTCTCTGTCTCGGAAGGGGCGCTTCCGCGCATAGGCTGGATGAATACCTGCAAGCCACCCTCATTTCGGTTGAGAAAGACCATGTAGAGGTATCTATGCGTATGATCCCTGGGGTTTCAGTAGCATCATCCATCATTGCGAGTATCGACAGCAACAAGGACGGCGTGATTTCCTCTTCAGAACAAAAAGATTATGCCACGCGTGTACTCTCCGATTTGTCACTTGCCGTTGACGACAAGAGTTTGAAGCCAAAACTTGTCTCAGTAAACTTCCCCCTCATTGAGCAGATAAAGGAAGGTATCGGGGAGATTCAGATTGAATTCACGGCGGATGTGCCAAGCAGCGGTGTGACTAACCGAAGACTTGTTCTGGAAAACCATCACCAAAACCAAAATGCCGCCTATCTCGTAAATTGTCTGGCTCCAAGCGATCATGATATCCGCATCGTTTCTCAAAAACGGAATGAGCAGCAGGCATATTATGAATTAGATTATGTGCAGGCTGGCCCTGCTTCAGATCACCTATTTTTTCAATGGTGGGCCAATATTCGTGGGTGGATGAGTGCAGTCGGCATTGGCAGTGTTTTCCACCTCGGAATGCGGCATATTGCGGAAGGCACGGATCACCTTCTGTTTCTGCTGGCTCTTCTTCTTCCTGCCCCTCTGATTGCAGTTGGTTCACGCTGGGCAGCATTTGCCAGCGTACAGCGCAGTTTATTCCGGATTTGCAAAATAGTGACGGCATTTACTATTGGTCATTCTATCACACTGGCGTTAGCAGCATCGGGTGTCGTCAACTTGCCAAGTCGTCCGATTGAAGTGATGATCGCTGTTTCGATTTTAGTGTCGGCCATTCACGCTATCCGCCCACTCTTTCCCGGCAAGGAAAATGTAATAGCGGCGTTCTTTGGGCTGATTCATGGTCTGGCATTTGCCTCTACAATAAGTGACTTGGGACTGGATGGGTGGAATCGCGTTGCCTGTATTGCGGCGTTTAACTTAGGCATCGAGACTACGCAACTAATGGTCGTTGCGGCTACTTTGCCGTCTCTTATCTTATTGAGCCGTAAGCGATCATACTGGATTTTTAGATATTCCGGAGCGATCTTCGCGGCATTTGCATCTATAGGCTGGATTATTGAACGTCTTTTAAATGTGAATAGCTCCATTGATGCTATGATGGATGGCGTCGCTCATCATGCCATTTTGATTGCCGGATTCTTGCTTTTTACTAGCCTTACTTATGTTGTATTACCAATAGTATTCGGGACTTCCAAAAAATAAAATAATCAAATAGTAAAAATGATAATCATTATATAAGAGAGAGTCAGGACTGCCATTGGCAGCACTGACTCTCCTTTGTGTGGTAACTTCAATCATGTGCACTTCAAGTTTTTGGGTTAGGAATTGCTACTATTAAGCTAGATGAAAAAGATTTTAAGCATTTACAGCTAGACGAAAGGGTTGCATGGCGCAGCGCAGGTTTTTCCCTCGACCATCTTGCATGATTTTACCCCGGATCGTACGCTTTCTACAAAATATTTTATTACGGTTATGCTACCGAACATGATCTTCGCAATTATCTTTCCTATTTCTTGACTTTTGATATGTATTGTAAAGTCACTTAGCTGAATTGAAAGGAGCTTTACACAATGAAAACTTCCGCAAAAATTCTTCTGGTAACTGTTTTTGTGAGTACTTTTGGTTTTGGTGGTTTCATACGAACAACTTACGCCGCTCAATTACCATCTTATCTAGTAGCTACACCTCATGATCAAAGTGGTATCCAAGTTGCTGAAGCTGATAAACCTAATGATAGAGATAGTGGAGTCAAAGAAGATGGCGATACAGAAGCTAGTGACGTAACAACAACACCGAGAGCAAGAGTACACAGAAGTAGCCAAACCAAGCAGCAAACAGAATATCACAAGAAGTATCATCATACTAAGAGACATCATACAATACAGCGGTAGTGTTGGTGCTTTACAGCGCAGACATGGTAGATGCTTTAGGCGAATTCTGTTTGCTTCACCCCTTGCCGCACGTCTAAGCGCCTTGGCAAAAATATACTATATTTTGAAGTGCGCGTGGGTGGGGTTATTCAGGATTTATAAGCATTAATCCGAATTTAATATTACGCCGAAATAAAAGTCAAAGGAAACAAGTATCATGTCATTTTTCACACAAAACCTAGCAGATAACTGGGAGTTTACAGAGTTGTGGGTAGATCCGACTGCTTCGCCTCCGTACATTCTAATTTTACTAAGCGATACGGACGGTAGGATTTGCATTTACGATCCAACTCAAAATTATCAAATTGTATTTTCCAGTGGTGATTATGAACAAGCAAAACTTTGGTTACTCGAAGATGAGTATGAGCGAGTCGAAGGAAGACTTACACCCGCAGTTCTAGCTCGTAAGAGCGATCCCACTACTCATAATCGTTACCCAGAAAAAGTTTTGGGCATTTTTGATAGGTGAGGATCAGCCCTTTCAAGATGGTAAAATTCGGAACGAAGATTGGTCATTGCAACATTCAAAAAGCCCAAAATTTGATAGTTTTTTATAAAAATAAATGCCCGTTCGTAGCGTCATTTCAAAAGGTAGGGGACACTATTAGGAGTTGATTTTTAGCTGGTATTGTTTCTAATCTCTTATGTTTTGGAGCCGAAGAATTAACATTTATCTACAGCGATGCGTTGCAACAGCACACATCCGTATCGCACCTATAAATTTATCTGATTGGGAACAAGCCGCAGAAATTAAATTCCAAACTATATTTATACAAATTAGTTCTGTACCTTATTATATAAGGAAACAAATTAAGAATATCTTCAATGAAAAAACGATTGAAGTTAATTAAAGCGGGTACGCAGTGAGTGTGTA
>JAQYWO010000218.1 GCA_029379215.1 Rhizonema sp. PD37 | reverse complement strand
ATACTGTGAATTCTGTGTAATATATGCATCTCCATATAAGGTCTGAAACTGTATAATTTCGCAGACAGGCGTAGATTGGTAAACTACCGAGAAATACAGGGCAAACACATCTTAATTAGTTTTGACAAAAATTTCAGTTAATACGAACAAATGGAAATTACCACAGGCAACGGCAATGATACCGTCATCAGACCCAGCCTAGTCAATGGCGTAGTCTTTCGTAGTAGTGACATTATCAGAACCAATGGCGGCAACGATACAATCAACCCTGGGTTAGGTGAAATAGACTACGTTTATGGCGGGGAAGGTATCGATCATCTTATCCTGGACTACTCGATTGGGGATACGGGCACGGGGGTAGACTTCAATGGTAGTGGTGCTCGGAGGTGGACGGACAGTACGAATAGTAAGAGGACGCTAGACTCCATCCTTTTTTACGACATCGAGCAGTTTACTGTTACTGGCACCAGCAAAGATGACACTTTTAGTCTCCATACCACCAACAGCACCATTCGTGGAGGAGCAGGTAACGATCAGGTAAGTATAACCCAACCAATAGCAGGAAATATTGGTACCCTTGATGGTGGCGCTGGCTTTGACTATTTAGTGCTAGATATTTCTAACCAAACAGCAAACCTCACCCTCACCAATCTTCAAGATATCAACATTCCTGGCGTTGTGAGAGCGACTAATTTTGAGCGGTTTGACCTCTCAACAGGCACCGGCAACGATACCATACTCCAGTCTGGTATCGTTGCCGGTGCTGTTCTGCGGCAAAATGACCTTTTTAGAACAGGTGCAGGTAACGACACAATCAATGCTGGATTGGGTTCGGATACTGTGTTTGGGGGCGATGGGGTAGACCATCTGATTATCGACTACTCCGTTGGCGACACGGGTACGGGAATGCAGTTCACTGGCAGTACTATAAATGGATATGCTACTGCGTCCCGTAACGTTAGTAGTACAAACTCCACCCACTTAGATTTCATCGAGTTTACGGGTATTGAGCGGTTTACGGTCACGGGCACCAGTAAAAATGACAGTCTCTTTGCCGCTAATGGCAACGATATTATCAATGGTGGTGGAGGCAATGATATGATTAGCGGGGGGGGTGGAAGCGACACACTTACGGGTGGAAGTGGTTCAGATACCTTTCAATATCAATCGTTGACAGACTCTTTACTGGCTAATTACGACGTGATTAAAGACCTGGAGATCGGGATTGATGTTATTGATGCTACTAAAGCGATTTCAGCCACTCAAATCCGAAAACTGGGTTCTGTGAGTGCTTTGAATGAAACTGCTATTCAGCAGGTGTTGACCCCCACCAACTTTGTAGTCAATGGAGCTTCCACCTTTAAATTTCGGGATGGACAGCTCGATCGCACCTTTCTAGCACTCAATGACAGCAAGGCTGGGTTTTCTGCAAGCACAGACAGCATCATCGAGATAACCGGGTTTACGGGTAATTTGAATAACCTGAGCATTGTCTAAAATATACAATCTCAATAATTCATCGCTCTCAGGTGATTATATTAACCCGGCGTTGCGGGTTATCAAGTTCATATTCAATACCGTTCGGATAAGCTCTTGAGGTGAAGGGTTGATGAAACAACTGTTCAAATCATGAACTACCCATCTGTGGGCGAATAAATTTGCTCCTGAGTGAACGGGATTGAAAGTTATCCCGAAAAAGAGAGACTGAAGAGCGATTTGCCGATATTTTCTAAGACTTATCATATTTTTGATTGTGCCAAAAAGTCGGCGATTAAGCCTTAATAATCGCCGTACAATTTTGTTGAAGTATTTCTTTTGCCCTAAACGCTAAAAAAAGTTAACTTCCCCAGCCAGAGGGAGTATAAGCAGAATACGTTCCATCAGCTGCTTTTTTGCAAACTGGTCCATGTCCGGCATCTGGTAAAGATGCTAAGGTGTAGCTTGTACCATTGGCACTGAAAGTGGCAGGAAGAGTACTTCCTTTAGTGGCACGCAGTACACCGATACCACATGAATTGATTGCGATATTTTTCTTCTGGTCACTTGGAAGTATAACTTCGACAGAAGCGCTGGGAGTCTTGCCGACAATGACGACCTGTCCCTTTGCTGTTTTAAAGTTTGCACTTCGCGCTTGTGAAAAAGTCCCGTTTACGCAAGTTGGGAGCGTGTTGACAGGAAGTGCGGAATAGTCAACTGCACTCCCATCTACTTTTAATCCTGTAAAACTGGGATTTCCTTTAGGTGTAGAGATTTTTACATCACCACAAGCGCTAGCAACCTTTGATACAGTTTTGGTCACATTTCCTAAATCTACTGATATGTGGTTGCCAGCAGTACCATCAAAGTAAACACTGGTTATGCTACTCTCAGTTGCTTTATATACAGATGCTCCTTTATATTGAATCGCGTCAACCGGAGAAATAGAGGAAGCGATGTCTAGCGACAAGACGCTCTGCGTCAACGCACCCACCCCTAAAAGACAAGCAATATTTTTCCAAACTTTCATACAAAATCTTGTTCCTCAACGAATCCATCTTAGGAACAATTTTTAGCTAAATTCATTCGTAGAACTACAGAAATCTTTTTAAAGAGTATCAGTACTATAGTAATTATTTAGGCAATATATACTGAGAATTGCTAGTGAGTATATGTAAAGAAAATAACTTGACTATTCAGAGATTAAACGTCTGCGATCGTGGAAGTCAAAAAAATCTGGGTAAATTCAATCAGGTTGATCGCTTTAATCGATCAACTACCAGTGTAGAGACACGCATCTCCACAGGCACTCTTTGCAGGCTTACCAAATGGGGGAATCTTTGGGATTAAGTCGATTGTGAGGAACTCTTAAGGGTGCGAGACTTTCTAAAATCTGTAATTTGAAGCAAGGGTGTAGGAGAGCGTAGACATTAGTGCGAATTTATCTCTAATTATAGATTTTTCCTAAAATCCGGAATATTAGTAACCGAATTTGTATCACAATTCAGGTGTTAGTGTCTTTTTAACAAGCTATGGCTCTAGACTACTCAGGGCAGAATCTTAGAGGGCGATCCTTTAGAGGTCAAAACCTTGAGGGGGCAAATTTTAGTGGTGCAGATATTAGAGGTACAGATTTTACTGGTGCTAACTTGAGAGGGGCGAATTTTACGGGAGCGAAAGCAGGACTGCAAAAGCATTGGGTAGTTATATTACTATCTTTATTAATATTCTTAGCAATAGTAACAGGATTTGCCGCAGTATTTACTGGGATTGTTTTTGGCAATTCGTTACAAACTGGGTCGAATGATTTCTCAGCATTTTTAATTGCCTTACTAGGTCTTCTAATTTTTTGTATTGTTTTTATCCGTGAAGATGTGACCAAAGCTTTTGGAGTTTTCGTTATAGTTTTTGCTATAAGTGGACTTTTGTCGGTAGCTTTATTTAAATCTGAGACTTGGGTCCATTCTGGTGCTTTAGCTGGATCTGTAGTCTTTACTTTGGCATCAGTTGGAGCTGCGAGTATAACAGGTACTTTCCTTTTAGGAATAGCTATACTTTTGTGGGAACGCATAGCTTTTATATGTATTTTAATAGCAGCTGTATGTGGAGTATTAGCTGGCTCTTATTGTGCAGTTTTGGTTATACCTCAAGTTAAATATTTCCCTTTTGTTTGGCTATGGGTAGCAGCGATGGGTGTAGCTACATCTATACTTTCTACTCACATAAGCTGGCAAACTATAGTTGGAAATAACACATATTTTTTGATTCGTAGAATTGTTATAGCTTTTGCATCTAAAGGTGGCACGAGTTTTAGAAATACTAATTTAACAGATGCTAACTTTACTCAAGCAACACTCAAAAACACAGATTTAACAAAGGCTAACCTAACACGTACCTGCTGGCACACAGCTAAAAAACTTGACTTTGCTAATGCGAGCAAGACTTATCTTGAAAGACTGATAGTGCGGCAGTTGCTAGTTACAGGAGAAGGAATTGACAAAAACTTAGGTAGTCTAAATTTACGCGGAGTTAATCTGTATGGTGCCAAATTGGTAGATGCGAGTTTTATTGGTGCGGACCTGAGCGAAGCCAACTTACAGGATGCAGATTTATCTAGAGCGAAATTAGTAAAGGTACAACTTGACGGAACTGATTTCACTGGCGCAACTCTCACCGGAGCATACATTCAAGATTGGGGTATTACTACTGATACTAAATTTCATGGCGTGAGATGTGAACACATTTATATGCGACTGCCCACAAAAGAGAACCCTGACCCACTCCGCAAACCCGATAACAATAAAGAAGTATTTGCAGATGGTGAATTCGGTGATTTTATTCAACCAATATTTGACACCCTCGACCTTTACCATAATTCTGACGTTGAGCCTAGAGCGATCGCCATCTCATTCAAACAACTAGCAGAAAACCACCCAGAAGCAGAACTGCGGATTGTCGGAATGGAGGTAAAAGGCGAGGATAAGTTTTTACTACGTACTAAAACTGCTCCTACGGCTGATAAATCTGAACTAAGTGCAGAATATTTCACTATTTATAACGAATTAAAAGCATTAGCAGAGCAAGAAATTAAAGCACTGATTTCAGAAAAAGATGATCAAATTCATCGGTTAGAAAATATGATAATGACGGCGCTAGAGCGTCCTAGTTTTTATGCTCAAACTTATAATAACCAAGGAGATACAACGGTGAGTGATGAGCGCAATATCAATATGGGCAACGGTAATTACAACGAGCAAATTGAGGGTGACTACGTACAAGGTAATTCCTATGGTAAGAGAAAACAGTCCAACTTCAACTTACAAGGCGCTCAATTTGCAGGTGGTTTAGTAGATGCTGAAACTGTGACCGCTCATCAGATTGGTGGTAATATTACTAACAATGCTCAGGCTGCACGAACGGAGACTAATAATTCAGCACTCAAAACAATTTTAATTCTGGCATCCAATCCCAGGACTACTCCTGCTTTGCGATTAGATGAAGAGGTGCGAGAAATTGACGCGGGATTGCAACGAGCTAAAAAACGAGAACTGTTTGACCTGAAGCAACGTTGGGCTGTGCGTGTTCAAGACCTTTATCAATCGTTACTGGACTTCAAACCACAAATCGTTCATTTCAGCGGTCATGGTTCAGGGGATGATGGTTTAATGCTGGAGGATGAAGCCGGGAGTGTGCGGTTGGTGGAAACTGTTGCGTTGGCTGGGCTGTTTGAGTTATTCGCTTCTCAGATAGAGTGTGTTGTCCTGAATGCTTGTTATTCGGAGGTACAGGCGATCGCGATCGCACAACATATCCCCTACGTGATTGGAATGAAAAAGGATATAGGCGATCAAGCAGCTATCAAATTTGCAACAGGCTTTTACAGTGCGATCGCGTCTGGAGAATCTGTTGAGTTTGCTTATAAGCTTGGCTGTAGCCTTATTCAGTTAGTTGGAATTGAAGAACATTTGACTCCTGTACTGAAGAAGAAATAGTAAGAACGGAAAGCGATGAAGTAGATTTTTCTTATTACATGTAACAACCTGCAATACTAATCGCTCAAACCTGCAATCAAGGTAATTTCAAACCAGGATTATTTGCAACTATAATTGTGTTTCAGCCAGGATTATTTGCAACGGAACCAGGATTAAATGCAACCAACCTGCAATCATCCGTTTCAGCCAGGATTATTTGCAACTAACCGAAAGTCCCGTCAAACGGTAGTTTGGCAGTTTACTTAAAAAATACTGTAACTAATTCCAAAAAATATTTGAATTTCAATGTCGAACTAATTTGCAACAAGCATGGTAAGATAAACGACCGTTTTTTTTACGGCTCAAAGCGCCTAGATTGCCGAACCAGAAACGGAATCAAGTTTAGTAACGAAACTCGGTAATTATATCAAAGGCAACATATGCTGTTAGGTAACGAGTATATGTACTTGTTAGGGGTTCAAAGTATGTTGATAGGCTATGCCCGAATTTCAACAGATGACCAAAATCTGAACTTGCAAACGGATGCTTTGCTTAGAGCTGGTTGTGAAAAAATTTACTCAGACCGTATAAGCGGTGCAAAAGCCCTTCGACCTGGACTCTCCTTAGTATTGGAGGTAGCACGGACTGGTGATGTTTTAGTAGTATGGCGGCTAGACCGCTTGGGAAGGTCGCTTAAAGATCTGATTGAAACGATGGAAACCTTAGATAAGCGAGGTATTGGGCTTTCTAGTTTGCAAGAATCCATCACCACTACTAACAACAGCGGTAGGCTGATTTTCCATTTATTTGGCGCATTGGCGGAATTTGAGCGCAACCTAATTCGCGAACGTACTACTGCTGGACTTGTAGCAGCGCGAGCGCGTGGTCATAGAGGAGGTAGACCAAAAGCCCTTGACCCAACTAAACGCCAATTAGCAGTAAAGCTTTATACCGAAGGACAATACACAATCATTGAAATATGTAAATTGATGGGAATTTCCAAACCAACG
The DNA here is from genome assembly GCA_029379215.1 of Rhizonema sp. PD37. Taxonomy (GTDB): domain Bacteria; phylum Cyanobacteriota; class Cyanobacteriia; order Cyanobacteriales; family Nostocaceae; genus Rhizonema. Next base: position 8,083 of record JAQYWO010000218.1, on the reverse strand, counting down.
CTCTACAACTATATTGCAGAGATAAAAACTGAACATGGTACATAAGCAAATCCCGGTCGAGGTACTCATCAATTTACGCCACCGCCTCGACGGTTTGCCTAGTCGTTGCCAAGAGCGTCGAATTCTCATTGAAGAAACGGCCGCACTTTATGGTGTGTCAACTGATACTCTATACCGGGCGTTGCGTAATTCATCACGCCCAAAATCCATAAACCGCTCAGATAGCGGGACACCCAGAAAACTTTCACTTTCGGAAATGGAACGTTACTGCGAGGTCATCGCCGCAATGAAAATCCGTACCAGTAACAAAAAAGGACGACATGTCTCCACAGTGCGAGCGATTGAACTGTTGGAGGAGTTTGGGATGGACACACCTGATGGTTTCGTCCAACCTCCCAAGGGTATGCTGACCAGAAGTACTGTCAATTACTACTTGAACACGTGGGGTTATGACACTGAACGCATGACTAGACAACCGCCTGTAGTGCGTTTTCAAGCAGAGTACAGCAACTCTTGTTGGCATTTCGACCTCAGCCCATCTGATCTCAAGCACGTAAAACAGCCATTATGGGTAGAACCAGGTAGAGGCAATCCACTACTGATGCTTTATAGCATTGTTGATGACCGTAGTGGCATATGTTACCAGGAATACCATTGTGTTTATGGGGAGGATGTGGAAGCTGCATTGCGTTTCTTATTTAATGCGATGACGGCAAAAACAACCGACGGATTCGCCTTTCAGGGGATTCCAGAAATGATTTACACGGATAACGGACCAATTTCCAAAAGCCATGTATTTCAAAATGTGATGGATTGCTTGAGAATCAATCTTGTCACGCATATGCCTGCTGGTAAGGATGGTCGTCGGGTAACAGCTCGCTCCAAGGGCAAGGTTGAAAGACCTTTTCGGACGGTCAAAGAAGCCCACGAAACTCTCTACCACTTCCACGAACCGGAAAACGAAGTTGAAGCGAACCTGTGGTTGCGCCAGTATTTGTTGCATTACAACGACAAACCACACCGAATAGAACCACACTCGCGGTTGGAGGATTGGTTGCGAAATCTACCTAAGTCTGGATTACGCTCGATGTGCAGTTGGGAGCGATTCTGTACTTTTGCCCGCGAGCCACAACGGCGAAAAGTGGGAACAGATGCAAGGGTATCTGTAGAGGGCGTGGCTTATGAGGTAGAACCTGACTTGGCTGGGGAAACTGTGGTGTTGTGGTGGGGTTTGTTTGACAACGAATTGTACGTAGAGTTTAACGACCAGCGTTACGGACCATTTTACCCAGTTGATGGTCCCATCCCCCTACACCGCTACCGTAAATTCAAGAAAACCAAAACTGAAGAACGGGCAGATAAAATTGCCGATTTAGCTAAAAAGTTGGGCTTACCACGGGCTGCCTTAGACAAAAACGCGGATCTACAATTTCTGGTAGATAAGTATAAGGAACTTACGCCAACTCACGCGCAACCTTTTAATGACCCCGACCCATACCAAGAATTTACTTATCCCACTGTATTGTTTGCTAAGAGGGCGATTTCGGATTATCTTGCTAAACCGTTGGCGAAATTATCTCCCGAACAGTTGGCATTTATAGATGTATTGCTAACTGAGACTTTGAATAAAAAAGTGATTATTGAACGAGTACGTTCGTATTTCCACTCTCACAAAGGAGGGGAACAAAATGCTCACTGAAGTTATGGAACACTTTCGTTTAGTTAGGGAGTTCCCTAAAGCTGGGTACTACGAGACGGAACACCAAAAACAAATGTTCAAGGACATTAAATTTGCAATCCATTCAGGAAAGCTGGTTGCTATAACGGGAATTATTGGCTGTGGCAAGACGACCACTTTGCGACGTTTGTTTGAGGTTTTGGAGAAGGAAGGCAAGATTTTGGTCTCAAAGTCGCTTTCTGTGGATAAAGGCCGAGCGACGCTACCAACATTGATTGCGGCTTTATTCTACGATTTATCGACAGATAAGGAAATTAAAATCCCTAAAGACGGTGAAAAACGGGAACGCGAACTGCGCGACCTAATTAGAAAAGGTAAAAAGCCAGTGGCACTGTTTGTTGATGAGGCTCATGACCTACACTACAGTACGCTGAAGGGACTCAAACGTTTAATTGAGATAGTTGAAGATGGTGGCGGCACACTCTCTGTGGTTTTGGCAGGTCATCCCAAACTGAAAAATGATTTGCGCCGTCCAACTATGGAAGAAATCGGTTATCGGGCAACGGTCTTTTCCTTAGAGGGTATTGTTGGTAGCCAGCGAGAATATATTGAATGGTTGGTGTCTAAATGCACTATTGAAGATACTCAAATAAGCGACATCTTGTCGGCGGAGGCTATGGAGCTACTTGCCATGCGCTTGAGAACACCACTACAAATCGAGCAACATTTGACACTCGCTTTCGAGGCTGCATACCTCTTTGGGGAAAAACCTGTTACCACAACGATTATTGAATCTGTTTTATCTAAGCAAATTGACGATTTAGAACCCACTTTAACACGGCACGGTTATGACCTGAGGAGCTTGGCGGAACAGTTTAATGCCAAACCGGCTGAAATTAAATTACTGTTTCGTGGGCAACTTGATCCGGCGCGTTCACGTGAATTACACGAGCAAATGCTAGCGGCGGGACTGCCACTTTGAGTGTTTTGAAGCTGCCTGTGAAATCCTAACAGATTGGGGAATTAATATTAGCTCTAAGCGCATAGAACGCTTAGCATATAAATTTGGTAAAATTGGGATTAATTTGCGTTTCTCAAAAATATTGAATTATCAATTGGGGAATTTACCCACTAGTGATATTCTTAAAGACCAGCGAGTTGTCATTGCAGTAGACGGCGGTAGGACTAAAATTCGGATTAATAAAGAAGATGATAAGAATCCTAAAACCAACCGATACGGCTTTGCCGGAGAATGGGTTGAGCCAAAGTTACTTACAATTTATATCGTGAATGAAGAAGGTAAAAAAATTAAAACCAATGATATTCCTATTACTAATGATGGGACTTATCAAGGGTATCAAGAGTTTTTAAAGATTCTAGAGATGCACTTGGTTAGTTTAGGAATTAGTCAAGCTAAGCAAGTTTTGTTAATTGCTGACGGGGCGGAGTGGATTTGGAAACATATTCCTCCGCTTCTATCCCGTTTGGGATGTCCAAAAGAAACCTATCAACTCTTGGATTTTTATCATGTTACAGAGCATTTACAAACTTTCGCTGATGCCGCTTTTAGTGAAGAGTCTGAGAGAAAAGCTTGGTTTAAAAAAGCCCGAAATATCTTAAGAAGGAATTTCGCCTTTAACTTAATCGTTGAAATGAATCAATTAATTTTCAGTGCTACACCGGAGCGGGCTAAAATTATGACGGCACAAAGAGATTATCTTGAACGGGCTGATGTTGAAAATCGGTTGATTTATGCTTATATTTCTGAACAAAAATTACCGATTGGTAGTGGAGCGATTGAAAGTTTAATTCGACAAGTTGTTAATTTAAGAATGAAGGGGAATAGTAAATTCTGGTTAAAATCTAATGCTGAAATTATATTACATCTTCGCTGCCAATGGATTGCTGGTAGTTGGAATAATTTCTGCAATTCCGTCTTTACTTCTTTCCTCAATCCTCAAACAGTTGGGTAAATTTTATACCGATGACCCCTTTTTGACAAATTATTTGTAAGAATAAAGACTCAGTTTTTATCTAAGGAATATAGTAGCATAAGCATCAAACTATTGTTCAGCAATCTTCACGGGATATCTTCTGAAGATAATTTATCGTGCTTATTTTTAATAATTTCGTTATTTAATATACTTTTAGTTGCCAGTATTGGTAATTAGCGATCGCTCGAAATTGGGTTCACCTCACAAAATCGCATTGCTCCCAGTCATAGAAGTTAAACGAGCCGTTGCCACTTACAGTCCCTGCTTGAGGATTGAACGTCAATTGAAGTTCACCCAGTACAATGTTAGCTAGCAGCGACCCTGAGGCAAAACCGAAACTTAGTCCCTTGAATACAATTTTGTTCTTTCCAATACACTTCCAATTACCTTGTATCGGACCAAAAGGTTGGTCTACAGGGTTTGATGAACCAGGCACACCGCCAGCGTTAGAGTCACTGGCAATGACATTACCACCTGCGGTAAGAGTCAGGAGTTCACGGAATGTTGAAGATGGAGTCGTAGTATTTCCTTGCGTAAATGTTGAGAGTTATGTGCCAACAATTCCTTTACTACATAAGCTTCTATTATAATCGTCAGCATCTGCTGCCTTTGGATTTATGAAAACCGGAATGGTCAGCGCTAACAGACTACTAATTACTTGACTGGCAAAAGCTTTGTTCTTTTTCATCACAAACCTCCGATAAGAGTAGTATTAGAGAAAGTTGGAACAGTATTGAACAGTGATTAAAATGTGCTTGATTATACAATTGCATTCTTTATCCATGCCGGAAATAGCTCTTTGCCAATCTACATTGAACACAATCTTTATCTAGATTGCAGCCCCAGGATAGGCAGGCGAAAGTTGCCAACTACCTGGGAGCTAAAACCATATTTAATTGCATTTCCAGCTAGTCTTAAATGTTACATAGTTCGGAGGAAATATTTGATAAATTTTTGATGAAGAGTATCCCTAAATCTACTGATATCGAGTGTAACGATGGCGAATTCTTTGGGCAACTACCTGTAGTTGCAATATCACTCGTGTGGGTTTGCACATTAACCCACAGTATTAGAACAAGATCCAATGGCAGTAGTAACAAAATAATCAGGTTAAAGGAAGGCTGTTTCACCTCCCACTTTTTATTTAAAAGTCTAAAAGATCCAAATCTTCAGGAATAGAAACACCCATCAAAAACAGAACCGAAAGATATCGATCCCAGGCATTAGCAATATAATCTTGTACTTGCTCGCAGTTCGCTTTTTTGTAATACTTCGATGCAACTTTAGTCAGTTCCAGCCAATCCTTTTTTTTCACAAAATTTATCATTTGATTCACACAGTCGTCCAAGGAAACTTGCTGCTTCCAATGCATGTCTGCTGTAGAAAGCTGATTAACAGAATAGTACCAAGTCGCAATCTTTTCGTCTTCTAAAGCAGTTGCTAAATTCATTGTTTTTTTATTGAACTCTACATTTAGAATATAGCATGAGGTCAGGCTATAAAAGTAAAAGGGTACAGATATTTTCCAAGAGCTTTGCAAGAGGACATGCTATATTAGAGGAGAAGAGAAGAGGTACAATCATTATGCCGAGACGGGGAAGACCAGGTGGGAATCCAGATTTAGTAAAACATCAATTTATTGCTAAAGGGGATGAGCCATTAGTTCAAAAAATTACGATCAGAATTAGTGACTCGATGTTTAACAAACTCCAGGAAAAGGACAATTATCGAGAATTTTGTAGGCAGGCGATAGCGGAAGCGTTAGCGACGGAGGAGCGTCGGGACGAGCGTCTCGCAGAAAAACTAGAGCGCGATTCTCAATCTTTGTAAAAAACAACTGGCGGCCAGCGCCGCCAAACTTTTTAAAAAAGAGATAGCTGCTTTGATTGAGGTTCCGCTCTCATCCACTCAGGTAACCAACTTTTATCACCGAATTCAGTTTCAAACTGAGGAAACAGAGATATCTGCAATCCCCGATATTTTGCGTAGGCGATCGTTAGCCAAGTACCCGACCCGCCGCCGTTAGGGTTGCGGCTAGGGAAGCACACATTGGGGCAAGGCTTGTTGGGGAATGCGTACAGCCAAGGGTTGTCGATTTTTGCCAACGTATCCACCATCCGCATGCTGCGTTCTGCAAAGTGCCAACGTTCTGTACCTTGCACTTCGTAGACAGTGAGATGCTTTTGGTAGTAGCCAGCAGCGCGGCGAACAAAGTTATCAAGCCCAGGTGCGTCACCTACATGCCAATTGGCATCATGATTGGCGATGAAATGTACAAAGTTTTTGTAAATTTCTTTTTCTTGTTCTTTTGTTAAATGACGCGGTCCGGTGAATGCGATTTCCATATATTTTTTTTCTCTATACTTAGTATCATAGCACGTCCTCTTGCAATATGTCAAGCATTATATAGCGCGAGTCATAAACGGATAAAGACTTCGATCTTCTCGTCGTCCACGATTCCTCTTGTTGCACAGGCATTAACTCGTCCGCTCGTTGCGAGACGCCAAACGGCACAGCGGACACGCGAACCGGGATAACGCTTATCTGTCATCATCATATCTACTCGTCCCGGTTCGGTGCCGCCTAAGCTCGTTCGGCGCTCGCCTATCCACGGTTAAGGATCTTTAAAAATTGTTTTAAGAAGAAGGAATTGACACCAACGTTAGGGGCGATCGCTCTCTATAGAGAGGCAAGGAAGATCCACGTTAGCCACAACATCTCGACTTACGACCTACTCGTCTGCGATCAAGGGGTTTAGGGCAGATCTGCCTTGCGGCGCAACTGAGGTGACTGGAAAAAAGCGTGGGTAGGTTCCTCTGCCTCAGTTGGTGGTTTAACAATGCTAGCTCCCTGTCGTTTCCCCGTCCCGCGCTCGGTTCATTGCCTCTGGGTTTGACGTCGCTTTGTTTCTTCCACTCTTTAATTATAGCATGTCCTCGTGCAACGTCAAGGACTTCGATGTGATTTTAAAGCTTTTTATTGTATGTCCTCAAGCAATAACCTGAGCCAATCTTTTGTATTCTTCTTGACGCATAGCATGTCCTCTTGCTATAATAATGATAGATAAGGAGGATTGGATATGCAGGTTTCATCAGAATTAGCTTCACAAACAATGGGCAAATATATTATCAGCAGAGTACTGGACAAGAAAGGTCGAACGAAGTGGATGGACAACTACAACGTACATGACCTTTCTGTGGAGGCTTGGGGTGTAGGAGTATGGATTAAGCAAGCTGGTATTATTAGTTACAAAGATTTGGCTGACCTTCTCAAAGAAGAAGCAGAAATGAAGGCATGGCAGCTGCCAGTAGAGAAAGTTGCAAGAGGATACCTTGTCAAGAGCTTTCAATGCAGCGATCGCTATTTTATCACCTTCACAAAGCAAACTGGATGGCAGTGTGGATGTATGCGTTACAGATGTTGGCGCAACCGGATGCAAGAAGAACTTCCACAGCTTTTAAATCAATTCAACGGTAAGGTTTTCTGCCACCACATCGTTGCAGCTTACAAAAGTCTTTAAAAAGTCTTAAATTATACAAAAATATTCAGGGGGATTTTTCCTCCTTTTTTGGTTTTGGTTGCCCTTGCCAACGGCAAGGGCCAGATCGACGTGTTTTGGCGGCTGTTTTCGGTATTTCCTCACCGCATACCTCGCCTCTCCTCTTTCTCTTCTCTCTCTCTCCTGATGCGCGGATTTAGCACCCCAAGTGTAGGCATTGCACCGGAACGGAGCCTGCGGAGTGTAGGTGCTATAATGCCGAAACGGTGATAAATCCGCGCCTGCTCGGGAACAAAGCTACTAGTTAATTTGGATCTTGAGAACTATTTGAATGGCTGAGTGACCGAGCAGAGAAACAGAGTGGAACGCACGCCGTGTTTTGATGTTGAAGAAAGATTGATCTGCGTTCCACATCCTTATTTTCTTCCATAATCAGAGTCGATCAATTACGAGGAGCAGCAAGCCTAACTTGCGTGACAGAAATACGAGTTAACGTGAATTGCTTGAACACAGCGATCGCAGCTTCTAAGCTTTTGCTGGAGAGAACTGATGGCGCTCACCGACACAATTCTTAATTTTAGATCTTGCTTAAGTTTTCTTTGAGCTTATGATTTTAACTAAATAAATAGGAAAGAAGGCTTTTACCTTCCTTCCTATTTGTTTACCTTCTAATTCTTACCACCTCAAATAATTTAGTTGATCGCTTTCCTCTATAATCTATAAAACAATCGTATTTTTTACTTCTAAGTTCATCACAGAATTTCCCCGCTTCATAATTAGCATATTTGTTTGGAGCGACTAAGAAAATTACGTCTATAGTTACATCTTGAATTATTCTCTCAGCACCATACTCTTCAGCTAGTTCTTTAATTTCATTTAAATCAATCATTTGTTTATCCTTCCATGTTATTC
>JAQYWO010000217.1 GCA_029379215.1 Rhizonema sp. PD37 | reverse complement strand
AAACAGAAAGGGACCATATCTAGTTTATGCTTAAACCGCCTTGGCGGTTGCTATAGTTCATGTTCAAAAATACCTTGTAAAAAAAGTAGATTATACATGAATCGCATGAGCTTGAATTTCACCACTATCTTCCTGTAGTTTTTATTATCAATAGGTTTTAGCATTAGTATCGAGGAATTTTGATGACAAAAGCTGTGTATCATAATATATATCTAATATTTGTAAATAATGAACATTCTGAAGAATTTACTAGGTTATTTAAAAACAATTATCATTAAAAAAATCAGAATAAAATAACTAATAACTAGAATGATTGATAATATTTATTTTATGTTGTTAGAGCTAATAAAATGTCACTGTTTAAGCGTTGCCTAGCAGAGTTTATCGGAACTTTTTGGCTAGTGTTTGGTGGTTGTGGCAGTGCAGTATTAGCAGCAGCGTTCACAACAACTGGTGCAAAACTTGCTGAGAATACACGCTACCCTTTAGGCATTGGATTAGTTGGTGTTTCCTTAGCGTTTGGTTTGACAGTATTGACGATGGCTTATGCGATCGGTCACATTTCCGGGTGTCATCTTAACCCAGCAGTTTCCATTGGTCTTTGGGCGGCAAAGCGTTTTCCGGCTTCAGAGCTTTTCGTGTATATTGGCGCTCAGGTATTCGGGGCGATAGTAGCTACAGGAATTCTCTACTTAATAGCCTCCGGTAAGCCTGGATTCAGACTTATTGGCTCAAATCCACTCGCAACTAACGGCTTTGGAGCCGATCATTCTCCTGGTGGTTATTCTTTACTCGCTTGTTTCATCGCCGAGTTAGTTCTCAGTTTCATGTTTTTGATGATTATCCTCGGTGCGACTGATCGCCGTGCGCCTATAGGTTTTGCTCCAGTTGCAATAGGTTTGGGTTTAACACTGATTCATTTAATCAGCATTCCTGTTACTAATACATCAGTAAATCCCGCCCGCAGTCTCGGTCCTGCGATGTTTGTTGGAGGTTGGGCAATCCAGCAATTGTGGCTATTCTGGCTAGCACCAATCCTGGGAGCCTTATTGGCAGGAATGCTTTATTATCAAGTATTGGAGACAGAAAAAGCGGAAAGGCATTTCACAGAAATTGAAAGATAAAGAATTGAGAATTGGTGAAGTGATAATTATCTTTTCCATAACCGCTACACACCCTGCGACTGATGAAGCTTTGCTTACTTTGACTATCTAATTGATATAAGTACTGAGTCAATTTGAGGGAGTATAAGTCATGCAACTTAAGCCGATCAATCAGCAAGTTGTCGTGGTTGTTGGGGCTTCGAGTGGGATAGGGCGTAATGCAGCTCTCCAATTTGCCCAACGTGGAGCAAAAGTGGTTGTTGCGGCTCGCAGTCAGAGCGGACTGGAGTCTCTCGTCGAGGAGATTCAAAGTTTGGGTGGCGAAGCAATCGCCGTAGTCGCTGATGTGACGGTGTTCGAGCAAGTTAAAGCGATCGCAGATCGAGCAGTTGAGCAATATGGGCGGCTTGATACTTGGGTACACAACGCTGCAGTGGAAATATATGCTCCCTTTGAAATAAAAACAAGGGAGGAATTCAAGCGTGTTATTGATGTTAACTTAATGGGTCAAGTACACGGTGCAATGGTGGCACTACCTCATCTGAAGAGTGAAGGACGCGGTGCTTTAATCCACGTCACATCAGTGGAGGCAAAGCGGAGTCTACCGTTGCAAAGTGCTTATGCTACATCGAAGCACGCTGTCAATGGCTTTTTAGAATCTCTACGAGTTGAACTGATGTCTGAAAAGCTCTCCATTAGCGTGACTGAAATTATGCCTGCGGGAATTAACACGCCTTTGTTTAATAAAGCACGTACTAAGTTAGGTGTGAAGCCGATGCCAACACCTCCGATATATGATCCTAGCCTTGTCGCTTTAGCGATCATTGAAGCTGCTGAACATCCAAGACGTGAGGTTATTGTCGGTGATGCTGGCAAGTTAATCCTTCTGGCACAGCGAATTTCCCCTGAGTTGGTAGACGCTTATATGCTGCAATCAGGCTTTGACTCACAGCATACAAATGAGCCGAAGTCAGAGAACGCACCTTCTAATCTTTTTGAACCCATTTCTGGTTACGACAAAATCCAAGGTGATTTTGGCGACCAAGCTCGATTTTTCAGCTTTTAAGATCAGGTGTGTAGGAATTGCCGAATCAACTAGAAATTGGAAATTGGTAATTGACTAACTATATTTTTCTTAGCCATTACCTGTTTCCAGCAACAGCTATTAAGGAATGTCTGTAGCTTTAAGTATGAAATATTACTGTTATCAAAGGTAACAAAGCTAACAGGAAACTATTCCAATACTGGGGTTGAGTTTCAGGGGTTGGCTCTGGTTGTGCTAATAAAGCATCTATTCTCTGTTCTAAGCGATCTGCGCTAGAAGACCCTAATGCCGCACAGCAAATTTCTGACGACACAGGCTGACTGCTGACGACGTAAAGAAGAGATTCAGCCAGGAGTAGGGGATCTACCTGTGATGCTGCGTGTGCGTCGGCACGTAATTCGCGCAGGACTAATAGTTCTTGCCACAAAGCATCTGTATTGGGCAACCAAGCTGTGCAAGAACTTACCCAACCCAACCAGAAAAACCAGAATGTATCCCGATAATGATAATGCCCCTGCTCATGGGCTAAAACAGTTTCTAAATGAGCTGGTGAGAGAGTTTGTAGCAATCCTTGGCTGAGGACGAGTTCAGGTTGCCAAAAACCAATTTGACCTGCAAACAGTGCGCCTGTGTTTAGCAACCGGACTTGTCTACCTGCACAATTGACAACAGGACAGTTGCGGGCAGATTTCACAGACAACCATCCCTGCCATGCATGTTTAATACACAGAATGTGAAAATAAGCAAGACATCCATATGCCAGTACGTAGCTAAACCAGCCTGTTTGTAAACCGCCCATTTTACCTTGAGGTCCCATGCATAACAGGGATACGACGGTCATGAAAATGAGCAAGGGAGGAAAGAGAAACAAAAATAGCGTTTGTCGCCACCTTAAACTCCAAGAACCTTGAAATTCAGTCCATTTGTATCTTGTTGAGTAGGCAACGGCTAAAGTAGCTAAAATCATCATTAAATGCATCATTCTTCCTCCCTTGCTTGCCGTGCGGCTTGAATGCGTTTGGCGATCGCTTGTATTTGCTCACTTGCTGCGTCATCAAGGCTGTCTGCAAAAGCAGCAATCACATCGGGGTTGCCAACCGCTAGAAATCGCTGTAATTGTTCGTGTGCTTTGATGACATCTGCCTGCTGCTTTGTTAACAATGGTCGCCAATAAAATGCCCGCCCTTTTGTGTCGCAGGCAAGCCAACCTTTTTCAGTTAAGCGACGCAGGACTGTGGTTACAGAAGTATAAGCTAATTCTCGGTTAGGGTCAGCGAGAATGCGATCATGTATATCTTTAACTGTAGCTGAGCCAAGTTCCCAAACAATATTTAAAATTTCTGCTTCCAAAGGACCTACAGATAACTGTTTAGGACGATAGTCAGGTAGAGGTGCCATAGCTATTGATAGATAGGGTTGCTAGTGTTAAGGACACACAGGACATGGGGAAAAAGGACAGAAGAAAAGATTTTCTTTGATCTCAGCACGTCTTCCTCAGTCATCTAAAAATCCTCGATACATGTGGAAACCGTGCGTCTTTAGACCACGGAGGAAACGCGAAGCTCTCTTGACGGTTGCAGACGCCCCCAAGACTTCGCATGAACGCTTGTTTTAACAAGAGGAAAGCTCGCCGGATAGAAGATTCAATCCGGCGAGCTTTGCGTCACAATTAATCCGGTTGAGCGTTGCAACAGCCGAACTTTATTTTTACTGAACTGACCTAGCCGTTTCCATTCAGCATCAGATACAGAAACTTGTCTTTCAGTATCGCCACTTACCCAACCTCTTACGGTTTTGCCTGCCTGAGTTGCTTCTACATAGTCGCCTTTGCGAAATCCGTGGCGAGTAACAGTACCACCGTACTTACGCCTAACTCCACCTGAAGCCGGAATCATTAGATGCAATTGGCGGCGACTAATAGGCGGACGACGAACTACGGCGAAAGGGGCAGAAGTAATTTGCACGCAACCACGCCAACCCATTGTTTGACGGTTAACTATGCCATAGTTAATGAATTGGCTGCAAGCCAATGCCACGCCATCAACCGCATGGGTTGCCGGGATAGTGTCGCCCTTGGAGTGTTTCTGTTTCTCCAATTCCAACTGAGTGCGGATTTGAGCAGTCTTCCACCCCTCGACTTCAACCACTGTGTCAAAATCATTCCTAAGGTTTGCTAGCTGCCACTTCTGCCCAACCATTACCGGGCTAAAACCCTTATCGCCCTTAGCCCTAACTATTTCGTAAACAACAGCATTGATTGGATAAATTTGGGATAGCTCGTCAAGAACTCTCAATTCTAATTCCCGATTAGCGCAAAGCTCGCCGGACAGAGTACTCTGCCCGGCAGACTTTGCTCGAATGCTTGGAGCCAGTTTTGAACTTCGGCGGTTACGGAAACGTTTTTGCCTGTGGGCACGCTTACTAAAAACAATTTTGCGATTAATCCGCCTACCGCGACGATTACGTCGCATCATCCGACGTTGCTCCATCCGTTCTCGTACAGTCTTGAAAGGTAGCTGCAAATGCACAAGCCACAGAGTAACAAGAGCGGATTGCACCCCTATGCCCGTGTATAATTTACCAGGGTCAATACCGACGACAACCGATTGGAATTGGGAGCCTTTTCTAGGTACAACCTTCTTACCCTGAATAAGTTGGATTTGGAAAATACCAAGGTTATTATAGACAACTTTCGCAATTCCCTGTTTGAGCCAGCGCCTAGCACGACTGGCTTTAGTGGGCATTAACGGCTTACCTGTAACTGATAAAACTGGTACTCGATTCACAGATATAATCCTCCGAGTCAAGTTTGAAGTCTCCTCGACCAACTAACTACAGATGTCTGAGCATTACCCCACGGCTTAATAAAAAGCCTTACATTTTGTCCCAACTGGAGAAGCATTAGGAAGTGTTAGCCGTAGTCAGTCTCAATGGTCTATTCACCCAGATGCGCCAAGTTTATTCTTGGCAATCCCCTAGCTTATAGCTAGGGGTCGGTGAAAGTGTGACATCCACTGGTTAAAATGAATGTTATCTTGTCGTCCGTATTAAATCAGGTCTCCTCCGCACATGAAGCTATTCGTTTACCATACTCCAGAGTTGACCCCAACAGATGAAGTACCAGAATGCGCGATCGCAGTCGATGTGCTGCGAGCTACGACTACAATGGCGACAGTTTTGGCAGTTGGCGGTGAAGCAGTCCAAGTCTTTAGCGATTTAGACCAACTCTTGCAGAAGAGCGAATCTTGGCCTGTAGAAAAGCGGTTAAGAGCTGGAGAACGCGGTGGTGCGAAAGTTACAGGCTTTGATATGGGGAACTCTCCCTTAGATTGCACTCCAGAACGCGTGCAGGGAAAGCGTTTGTTTATCAGTACTACCAATGGAACCCGTGCCTTACAACGAGTCCAAAATGCCAAAGTCGTGCTAGCTGCGGCTTTAATCAACCGTGCTACAGTGGTGGAATATCTTTGGCAACAACAACCGGAAACAGTGTGGATTGTCGGTTCAGGTTGGGAAGGAAGTTTTTCTCTAGAAGACACAGTTTGTGCGGGTGCGATCGCCTACAGCATAATGCAGAAAGGCAACTTGTCACAAGATGAATTAGCGGGTAATGATGAAGTAATTAGTGCGATCGCACTTTACTCGCAGTGGCAAGACAACTTATTAGAACTTTTCCACCTGGCAAGTCACGGTAAACGTTTATTAAGACTAGATTGTCTTGAAGACCTAAAGTATTGTTCTCAAACCGATATTTTAGATGTCTTGCCCATGCAGCGAGAACCAGGAGTTTTAGTTAACACCGTCATTCACTCTTAGTTAAGATCCCCGACTTCTCCCTTGAAGTCGGGGATCTGTAACTCTTAAAGAAGTCGGGGATCTCTAACCGCTCCCAAACCGGCTAAATCTCCAGTTGTCCAAGCACTTTGAAAGTTAAAGCCACCTGTGACGCCATCTATATCCAAGATTTCTCCAGCAAAATAAAGTCCTGGAACTAATTTACTTTCCATTGTCTGAAAGTTGACTTCTTTCAAATTGACACCGCCACAAGTGACAAATTCTTCCTTAAAGGCTCCTTTGCCATTGACAAAGTATTGTGCTTGTGAAAGTTCTTGTAGCAACTGATTCAGTGCCTTACCAGATAATTCTGCCCAACGATCTTCTTTGGCGATTCCTACACGGGAAATAATGTATTGCCAGAGACGGTGAGGTAAATTCACACCTCGATGTAATCCTATTGGTTTTCTTCCCCATTCATTCTTAACTGCTAATAAATTCTTTCGTAGTTCTTCATGCTGGAGATGAGGTAGCCAATCAATTGTTAAAGTCGCTTGATAGTTGCTTGAGCGCAATACTCTTGCACCCCACGCAGAGAGTTTTAATACTGCAGGACCACTTAGACCCCAATGGGTAATAAGCAATGGTCCAATTTGTTCTAGCGGGGGTTTTCCGGGTACACTCAAACGTAAGCGCACTGACTCAACGCTCACACCAGCCAACTCTAATAGCTTGGGTTCGGGAATGTTAAAGGTAAATAATGAGGGGACTGGTGGTTCAATTTTATGTCCCAAATTTTGGGCTATTTTATAACCTGCAGGATTGCTGCCTGTCGCTAAAAGCAGGCGATCGCATTCCAATATCTCTCCTGACTTCAACTCGAGCGCAAACTGAGCTCTTGTTGATTGAAGCGATCGTGCCGAAACAACAGGTACTCCTGTATGCAGTTCTATGCTGTATGCTTTTACTGCATTCATCAAACAATTCACAATCGTTTCCGAACTGTCTGTAATTGGAAACATCCGTCCATCAGCTTCAGTTTTTAACTCTACTCCGCGATTAGCGAACCAAGCGACTGTATCCTTGGGTTGAAAGCGAGTGAAAGCACCTAGTAGAGCTTTCCCGCCTCTAGGATAATTTTGTACCAGTACAGACGAATCAAAACAAGCGTGAGTGACGTTGCAGCGTCCCCCACCAGAAATACGGACTTTAGCCAGTGGTTGGCGACTGGCTTCGATTATAGTGACTTGAGCGTGGCGATTGGCAATAGCCGCTGTAATTGCACTAAAAAAACCTGCTGCCCCACCTCCAACCACAACAACTTTTAAAGGTCGCAAAGAGAAAAAATTCCTATATTTAAGATCAAATTATTTCTATTCTAAGCTAGTACAGAAGTCCCGAAAATAAAGCTACAATCCGGAATTATTCTTCCGCTAGGTAGATTCAACTTTTTTTTATATATGCAGTCAGATACTTTTAAGAGTGGGACTTATATGCAAGAGTCGCTTTGTGGCTTTGGCTTGTCCATTTCAATACAAAGAATTTTGATTAATGTAGAGACGACATGATTGAAGCGTCTCTACACCCAAACTACACTCATTCTTTATTGATACCTTTTAGATAGCTGCACCCTGCCACAAGGTTAATGTCTTTGTTTGTAAGCATTCAGCCCTTTCTTGTGACGCTCATTCCACCGAAGGCAAGGAAGAGAGCTCCTGAAGATAAAAAAATCTCTTTTCTTCGGGACTGGACTCAAGATAAGCTGTCTGCCGTCAATTTACGCACAGGAGCATTTCCGTCGGGGTTGAAATTCGCGTCTAAAACTATGTTCCTCCCCAAATTTTGAATTTTTTATTCGACTGATTCAAATTCCTCTTTTCCTGCGGCGCAAACGGGACATACCCAATCATCTGGGATGTCTTCAAAAGGTGTACCTGGTTCTATCCCACTGTCTGGATCTCCTGCCTCAGGATCGTACTCGTATGCGCAAAGGTTACATACATACTTTTCCATTGTATTCCCCAGTTCTCTATTATTTTCACATTGTAGATTTCCCTTGGAAAAAGAAAAAAGCCAAATTTTCTTTTTCCGTAAACCTTATTTAAGTGTTGTAATTGGCACACCTAGCCACCCAGCAAAATTCTGCTGTTGTAGAGAGTCAGGATGAGCAACAAGTTTCACTTGATACCTTGTGGGACGAGGTGAACCTAAGGTAAGAGAAAAGGTACGGAGTTCGTCTTGATGGAAAACCGTAACTTGGATGATATTACTTGATTGGTAATCTTTGAGGCGATCGCTCAATTGACTTGCTGTAACCTTCAAGCCATTAATTGCCAGTAACTCATCTCCAGGATCGATCCCCACTAATTGTGCAGGTGAATTGGCATCAACAAACTTAATTAAATCCCGTCCATTTTCCGTATTTACCCGGAGTCCCAAATAAGGTTCTTCCTCCGCATCTGGGACTATCTGCAAACCGAAAGGTTCCAGATAATCGTTGAAAGGCAACTCGTCAGTCCCATCAATGTAACGTTTAAAGAAGTCTGATAAATCTATTCCCGCTACAGATTCAATCACTTGTTGCAATTGTTCTGGAGTGTAGCCTACTTCTTCAATGCCAAACTTTTGCCACATTTTTTGCATCACGTGATCGAGCGATCGCTTATTGCCATGCAGGGCGCGAATCAGCAAATCTAGCAATAAGGATACCATCTCCCCTTTTAAATAGTAGGAGATTTGGCTATTACCACTATTGGCATCTTGACGATAGAGCTTGATCCAAGCATCAAAACTTGATTCTGAGAGAGATTGTACCTGGCGTCCCGGTGTATTAAGAAACTTACTAATTTCCTTACCCCAGTTATTTAAAAATGATTTAGCATCATAAATTCCTGCCTGGAAAGGAATCAACAAGTCGTAGTAACTTGTTGTTCCCTCACAAAACCATAAAGAGGGAGTGTAGTTTTCGGAGTCGTAATCGAAAACTTCTAACGCTTTGGGACGAATGCGCTTGACGTTCCATAAGTGAAAAAACTCGTGTGCTACGAGTTGCATAAAGCGCTCATACTTATCGCGATCACGAAATCCAAAACGCTGATAAATGAGTGAGCAGCAATTTTTATGCTCTAAACCACCGTAAGCTTGAGAGAATAAATGTAGCAAAAACAGATATTGTTCATATGGTAAACCACCGAACAACCGCGCTTCTACTTCAATAATTTTCTTAAGATCGGCAATTATTCTCTGCACTTGAAAATTACCCTCTCCCCAAATTGCCAATTCATGAGGTTTTCCCAAGACCTCAAAGTGATACAATTCGTGGCAACCGATCTCAAAGGGACTGTCTACAAGGGTGTCAAAATCTGAAGCACAAAAAGTGTTGACTTCTCCTGTGACTAATGGTAGTGGCGTAGTTACCTGCCATTCTGAGTATGGGGGTACAATATTGACTTGAATGGGTTGCTTCTCCCAACCAGGTAGTCTTAAAAACAGCCCTGCACCGTTAAAATAGCCATGAGTTGTATCCAAGTGATTTGTCCGAACGGATAGCTCATTTGCAAAAATCCTGTAATGCACAATGACTTCTGAAAAACCACTTGTTTCAACCTGCCAGTGATTTTTACTAATTTTCTGCCAAGACAAAGGCTTCTTGCCTGCAAAAGCCGCAAAATCCTGCAAATGCTTGGCGTATTCCCGCACTAGATAGGAACCTGGTGTCCAAACTGGTAGTTTCAGATCCAGTATTGACGATGGGTAGCTCACAAGGCGCAAAGTAACCTCAAACAAGTGCGTTTCTGGTTGAGGCATTTCCACCTGGTAATGTATGATTGGTATGCTTTCCAGGATACGGGAATTAAGGCGACGTGCAGTTGCTTCAGTCATCTGTAATTATGTGTTATTAGCCAGTAGACTTCTAGACCACTTGCATAAGTCTGTTAATTTCCTAAGACAAAGGAATTCTGAACGAATTCTTTCCGCCAGGTACTTTTACAAATAAGTCTAATAGTCAATAGTCTACAGTCAATTTGGATTATGGGTAATAGGAAATGGGGAATGAGGTTTATTTATTCTCCATTCTCAATTACCCATTCCCTATCTGCTTGTTAGACTTTACCTGCTAAAATGAGCAACTGCTTGAAGTTAGTGAGGTGGACTACCTGATTGGTACTGTCAATTTTTACCCAACCTTTCTCATGCAATTTTTCCATAATTTTAGTAGTTTCTTCAACACCAATTTCTGTGACATCTGCTAAATCTTTGAAAGCAATGTTAAAAATTTCTCTTCCATTAGATGATTCCAGCCCGTAACTTTCGCCCAAATTGACCAAAGTATGAGCAAGTTTTACTGCTGGTGGAGAAGATCTCATTTGTAAACGGACATTAATATGCCGCAAACGCCTTACCATCAGTTGTAACATTTTGTGATGTAAATGTGGATTTTTAAATAATATTTGAATAAAGCGATCTTTAGAAATACTCAACAACTTTACAGGAGAAAGAGCAATCACATCAGTTGAGCGTGGAGATTCATCCAAAATCGCCATTTCGCCAAAAAAATCTCCTCGACCTAAAATTGCTATGGCAACGGAATCTTCACCTATATTTCGCCGAACTTTAACCCAACCAGAAACGACGAAATAAACTGCGTTTCCCCACGCATCTTCCATCAAAACGGCTCTTCCAGTTGGGTAGTCATGTTCAATTGCTACCGAAAGTAGGTATTCCAAAGTTTGTGGATCGGCGGTACTTATTAACGGAAATGTACTAAAAACCTCTATCTGCATGAAATCTTAGCAAAAATATGGATTTGCGTTTAGAAATAATGATTGGCTACTAACGTAATCATTCAGCTATTAGTAATTAGCTATGAAAAGAATTCTATACAATTGCTCATCATACAATTATTATTAGCGTCCTATATAACGGCTGAATACTTCTTTAGTAATTTAAGTTGCTAGTTGTATAGTTATGGCTGCTAATAGGTAGTGGGTAATTATGAAAATTAGTATGTTTTTCATAATCCTCAATGAGCGATTACGTACTGATTAGTATTAGATTAACTTTTTACACTGCAATCAATAGTCCAATAAAGTATTAATATTTACACAACTTTAACCACTTCAAAGCTAGGTTTTTCGGTCTATGCTGCCATTACAACACAACAATTCTAGAAGGGTAATCAGCGGTTTTACTTAAAAAGGGAATTGTGAGAAATACATGGGTAAGCGTAAGGAGAATAAGTAAAGAAAAAGGTTACTTCTGTCTCCTGTCTCTTGGTATTAGTACAGCACGGCGGAAATCAAGCAATTATTCATCATCTTCAAAAAGGCGATGAATGAATTGTTTTAATTTTGAATTTCGCGGCTCTGAAGCGCGAGGTTGGTTTCTCTTAGAGTGATCCATAAAAATAAATGCCCAGCAGTTCATTCTAGATCTCTGGTCGTAGTCGCGAAGTCTGCCGGGGGAAGTTTCCCTTGGGCTGTAGCTTCGCGCTTGGGTTCCCCAATCCGTAGTGCTATTTATTTCTTGGCAATATGCTTAGCAGTTCTATGCGGAGAGAAGTCTGAGCCGCAGAGCAGAAATACATCATTCGTGATATTTTAAAAATAAATTACTTTTGTCAATTCGTAATTATCCTTAAATTTGAACAAACTTTGAGGTATTCAATTTACAGCTGTAGTAATTTTTAGCACCTGAATAAATGATCGGTTTAAATCCACTCGCGTAGGCGTAGCCCGCCGTAGGCATCGCCAGGTGAAAATTGTGTTTTCAACACATACTTTTTACTTGATTTTAAGCACTATTACTTATTGATAAATTGCTCATGACCTGTAAATAAGAACTTCTGAACAACTCAATTAATTGAGGCAATTCGTCGGATGGTGGAAATCCAATGGGAAATGATACGGTGAGTCCAGCCCTGTAGGCGGGTTTCCCGCCATAGAGGACAGGCGTTAGCGACATATCCCGAAGGGTATCCGTTGCCGTGTCTAGGTTTGGAAATATGAGTGACCTAGTTTATCTACGTTTACCCAAATTTGCCCAGATTTAAATTAACGTTTCTAGTCTATCGTCTCTTGATTTGAGGAATCTGAAGTTTCTGAGAGTATTTTGACTTGAATATCTAATTCGTCTAATAGTGAGTTCAAGGTAGCAGCAACCTTTAATTGCTTAGAGTTCAAATTACGATTGAAGAGAAATCGTTGTTGTAGTTCATGTAACTTGTACCTTAATTGCTGGCAAATTACTGTAGTATCGTCAGAGAGACGCGCTAACTGTTGTTGTTGATAAAACTTTAATGCTGCTCCGCGCAACACTTGTAGTGTTGCCTCTTCTCCATGTATTCCAGGCATGACTCGCAAGCGCAACAACAAATGGTTTTGTTGATACAGGCATTCCTTCTCTATTTGTTTTGGCTCCGTTAGTGTGAGCATAGATAGGGAAGCAAACCGCTTCAACTCATTAAGGACTCCTTGGAAAACAAAGAGAGGCAGTTTTTCTAATACAGACTGTTGCACTCCGTTTTGACTCCAAAATATCTTGCCGTGGTAAGGTTGTCTTTCCAAATACAACCGACCAATTCCCCCAGCTAAAATATGTGCTAATAATTCTTCTAGTAATTTTTTGGGTGGTAGTGTTGGCAGCACCTCAACAGCACTAAAATACTCCGGAACTGAGATCTGTAGAATAGGTAAATGCTCGTAGGTTATAGTTTTTTTATTGACAAATACTGAGGCAACTTTAGCCACTGGTTCAGTGAGAGATGGTGAAGTGGAAGAAACGTTTTCCCCGGTTTCTTCTGCTTTGTGAGGATTGTCTGTAGTAAAATCGTTCTTATGCCGAGGGTTAACATTTACTGAAGATTGATGTGCTTGTTTGTCAGTTTGCACTGACATATTCTTATAGTTAAGGTAAGCTGAGAGTATCGCGCGGTGAGATTCGGCTGTTATATTTTGAGTTACAAACAGGCGATTTTCAAAGGAGAAAATTCGATTTACATAATCTAATGCTGCACTATCTTTTTGATCGACCATCCCCAGCAACAGTTGATTATTTTCCATTGCCAAAGGTAAAATTCGGTGGTAAAAGCAAGCTTCAAAAGACAAGACACTTTCAATCAGCTTGAAGATTCGTTCCCGATCCATTCCTTGAGCGCAATGAGGAGGCTTAGCAAGTAACACTTGCTTACTCACTTCTTCTGTATCGATAGATTTGTCCTCTGAAGACAACATATGTTTGTTTTTTATGTTTCGTTAGGTACTATTTTGCCCTTTAGTTCCTTAAGTTTAAATAAACAAACCATGAGCCTTTTATAAATAAATTATCTAGTAATTTTACTGAATTTGTGAAATTTTTGTGAAGGCAGCTAATAGCTATTAGCTATTAGCCATTATAACATAATTGACTCACTGTTAAGTTCTTAAAGATTGAGCTAAGATAAAAATTTTAGTCCATTCACCCATCACTTGATGAGTTTTAAGCTTTAACTGTTGGGCAATTGCTTCTATGGGAACGCCAGCTTTTCGCAACTCTAGGATCTGTCGCTGGATCGTAGTCAATTGTTCTAATAAGATGCCAAGTTGGTTTTGCGTCAGTCCCAAGTTATTTTCTTGTAAGGAAATTGACAGCCAACTATCCACCAGTTCTGGTTTACTTTTGAGAGCAAAAACACGCACTGCATGGTAGCTAATTTTTTCTCGTAAACGGTAAACTTCATTAATCGGCTTATTTAATTTTTTAGCGATCGCATCCTGAGACTTACCTTGTAGATAAAGCCGCAACCATTCCACAGCGTCCAAACCAATATTTTCTAGTAAATAGTTTTCAAACTCCTGTTTGACTTCCTGACGCAGTGCCTGTTGATCTTCACGATCTTGTGTTTCCAGATATTCTGTGACTGCTTGATAATCCAGCAAATTTACTGGATTATCATTGTCTTCTGTAAGAACTTCTTCAGAGACTAGCCGAACATTGTCACTGCTTGGCACTTGTGTTAAGCCACCACGCTGAGTCTGACGCAGATAATTCACAAAGCGATAAACTAGTAGAGGTTGATTGCGTACTGGTCGTAAACAATATTCTTCTACACTGGCGAACAGGAGCGCATTTTGCAACTTTCGATCAGTTGTTAACTCGGAAATAAAAGCCATTTGCTTCTGTACGTAAGTATCGCTTTGCAGCAATTCTTGCAAGACTTCTTGTAAGACATCCAACACGCTCCGTTGGCGATCGCGACTGAGGGAGATCCAAGTTTGGATCTTGTTACGTAAAGTAGCTAAACTCCCTAACCGAGTTATCAGATTACGATAAGCACGTTCATTGCTCTGTCCTAAATAACGTTTCGCTAAAATCCGATAGCGATATTCCATCGCTTGCTTGGCGATATTCCGTTCACAGAGGTTAAGTATCTCAAACTGTGTTGAGTCGTTTCCTATCAACCAAAAAATAATACTTTCTCGGGAAGCTTCGCTTTGTTCAGAACACTCAGCTGAAAGCCTTGATCGCCAATATTGAGCTAGTTTTTCCGCCTCTGAAGTCATGGTGAGATTGCGTTCCTCGAAACCCAGTTTTAAAGCTTGCATCACAACCCCCTTGTGTCCCACTCAACTTTTATTACAGGCAGTTGCACCTTAAAGTAATGATGTCCATCGTGGCATCTCTGTTTATTACGTTTTAGCTGATGGAACTTATGCAGGGGTTTTTAGATTTAAATGCTGACTTTTAATCTCAAAGTGTTATAAATC
>JAQYWO010000021.1 GCA_029379215.1 Rhizonema sp. PD37 | reverse complement strand
ATCCTAAATCATTAATGATAAAAAACTATATTCATGGATTTTATAAATGACAAGATGCTGCCAACTTAAATAAAGCTTTGACAATGGAAAAGGAATGACAGAAAAAATAAAACTCCCTAATCAGATATGATATCATGTCCGGTTAATTAACCATAATTTCATAGACACTGCACCCCACCACGCTCCTCACCTACGGCGGGAAAACGCCTCATGCGTGCTGCCTCCCCAAACCCTCTAAAGCAAGCGGGGAGGGGCGCTTTGGCGTCAGCCACAAGCGGGGTAGGGTTCTTTTTCAAATAGGTGTGTAACCGGACATGAGATGATTACTTACAACCAAATATCTTCTACAGGATGAGCGTTACGGGGCTTTGAGTGCAAATCTTTCACAGGTTATCAACCTTCTCAAGGATTCTCTGCATTTTTCTTCTAGAAAATCAAAAATTGGCTGTTTGCTGTTCTGTAAATGTACGCTCAGTTGCAGGCAAATGGAAATCTGCGGCAAGTAGATCTATACCGTCGATAATTTTGACAGGAGATTTGACTATGAGCGATTTGTAACAACGTTCTCGATAGTTTGGCTGGGTTTGGAAATTGACGATCGCTCGTTTCAACGGTTCGATGACAGGATAGACATTTTCTGATTTGGCGATCGCGCTTTGGGGAATTTCGCCTGTCTGACGCAGAATTGCTAAATCAATTAAGTCTCTTGATGCTACAGATGCATCCAACCAGCGATCTGAAGACGCCATCAGTTTTTCTGCAAAACAATCCGCATTACTAAGACAAGATACAGGTAACCAATCATACTCCTGTGGTGGATCGAGTGCAATTCTTCCTTCCATCACAATCTCAAACTTAATTGAGACACCTCCTACAACCACAGGGAAACGCACACCATACTGATTCGCCTGAATTTCTCTTGGTAGTTCAATGCCATCGAAACTGATAAAAATGGCATCATATCCCCTGTCGAAAACCTGCTCGCGGATTGCTCGATAACCTTGCCCCGCAGAACAGAGAAAGTCAATATCTTTGCTCAGTCGGTACTCATCGTATTTCAGGGAGAGAAATGTCCCTCCTCCAAAATAAGCACCGCAGTCTTTAAGAAAACTTGCGTTGAGTCTACTGAGTACTTGCAGAATTTGCCTGTGCTGTTCTAATTGGAAGTTCATGACAATCCAGGAACCATAGCGCTGACTGAGTTGTCGGACAAACGCCGCTTCTTCTGCGCTCAACTCACCCATAATACCAAGGTAATGCCAACCGCGTTCGTAACGACGTAGCATTTCTTCTGATGTCAAAGAATTAATGTCAGTTTGCCAACATACAGCTGACAAAAATGGCAAATTTTGAGGCAACGCTCTATTCATTGAAACCAATATCATTGACTCTATTGGTGAGAAAAGATAGAGGATTACTCATATCAGCAGCAAAACCAAGGATAGCGCGATCGCGATGCTCATAAAGTAATTCTCCTTGAGCATTAAACAAGAAAGTTGCCCCGCGTTGCGTAAGATAAGTAGGATTAGGAATATATGTATTCCAGTTAGTGAGCACTTCTGCCATGTTTCGTAAGCGCAAGGTTGCTAACTCGAACGGGCGCTGAAAACCTTTGCCACCTGCCCATTTGAAGAATGAACCCTTCAGTGGGGGCAGAGGGGGAGCCTGAACGATTTCATCATCACTAATTAACTGAGGCGCTCTTGCGTCACCCCTATATCCGCGAAACACTTCCGCCAGTGTACCAGGGCTACCAATTCCAGCACACATGAGCATCAAGTTGAGCTTAGCATTCAATCCAGGCGAGAGACCAGGTAGTCTCACTGATAGACCAGAGTACAAATTGAGCGTTTGATGCACCTGGGCTGTGGGATCTATAAACAAGCAATCTGCCGCAAATCCAGTATAACTACAGAATCGCTGACCGGAAGTGCGATTGCCAATTCCCACCGCTCGGATTGTTATCCCTTGCTCAGATAGGTGTTTGCCATCTCGTCGTAACCACCAAGTATACTCAAAGCTGTCAAAATCTCCTAGTTGTGGCAATATTAGCACCAGCTGCAAAGGTGAGGATTCGCAACCGTTCAAGATAGATACAACTTTTCCATCACTCACCCGTTGGCGTTCAGTTTGGCTCAAAATGCTATATATACTCATTATCTACCAAATGTTAATTCTACTTGACCGTCAGTTTTTGCCCTCATTGGCTAATCTCTACTCTAACCAACAGAGGTACACCCGAAATTTTTGTGTGTTAGGGGAGAGTGTGAGAGTGCTGTAAAACGCCATCGTGTTTCGTCGTTTGTAAACCAATAAGAGCAGCACAATCGATTATGTCACAACGTGCATTGCCCATTGAAGAGGAGCGATCGCATTGCTCAAGTGGATGTGAACATAAGCTCAAGATCTACAGTTTCGATAGAACTTGCGATCGTCCCGTCTTCTTTTAGAGACGGTTTTACTGTGTGTATGTATAGTCAGCTAGGCCGAAAAGTTTTTCAGAAGCCTTATCAGTCCTGATTTGCTATATTGAGTATTTTAAACAACTTAAATTTGTGTTAGAGAACCCAACGCGACAATTGCGCTTTAGGTCACAGCATGATATTTTCGACAAACGAGGTGCGTGAGCGGACGAAAACAACCCGTTTTAGGGGTATGTTCCACATAAGTCGGATAAGGTGTACCTTGTAGCCTATACTCTGTTTGGTACAGCAAACGAGTATGGTACAGTAAGGGTTTGAAACTCCTAGATTTCAGACCCTTCAATTGGTACAGCTATACGAACTGGTGATCAGGATGTTGAAAGCCGATGATCAATTCCTTAACGTAACTTTCTGCGTCACTGCTCATTTGACCCCAAACCCAGTGGCATGGTGGTTTAAAGATTAAAATTGGTTCCGGAAAGAAAATCTGACCTTCACGGGCGAGGATTCCCCGATGGCGAACCTCCTGCTCTCCGTTATGGGGGCGTTTGCCGAGTTCGAGCGGGAGCTTATCCGCGAACGGTAACGTGAAGGCATTGCTCTTGCTAAAAGGCGCGGTGCCTACCGTGGACGCAAGAAAGCCCTCTCACCGGATCAAGTGGAAAAGCTGCGGCATCGGGCAGAAGCAGCCGAGCAGAAAGCGGTGCTCGCGCGCGAATTCGGCATCAGCCGCGAGACACTTTATCATTATTTACGCAATTAGGCGTAAAATTCTTGCCAGGAGGTGATACTATATCGCCTCAATATCAGAGGTTAGAGCGCCAAACAGAGATCTTACAAAAACTAATGCCTCAGCATCATCTATCAATAGCTTCAATACCGCCTCCTCATAATCTTTACGCTTTTGAAACCTAAGCGCCTCTACAATCTTTTCTAAGGCAGGAGTCTCACGAATTGGATGTTGCGAGATGATTTTCTCCAAATCACAAGCATTGAGCGCATTTTGTAGCTTTTCACGCTCTTGCCTGACAGATTTAGCCACATCCAGAGAAATTTCTATAAATTCTCCAGCACAAATTTCCTTTTTTCCTGGCAGATGCCGAAAAAGATCCTCACGAAGTGCCTTTTCAGCAGATCGCTCACTTAAGCGTTGAACATGTAGCCTAATACTCTCAAGCGCAGCAGCTTTGGCATTAACGATACGCTCATCCGCATCACCTCCTATAACGCCTGCATAGCGTTGCGCAACAAGATATTGAATATGTGGATGATAGTATATCGACTCGACTGAATAAACCGAAAGAGCATATATACCGTTTTCTTTAAGTCGATGAATATCTTTTTCCGTCCTTCCATCATTATCAACAATGCCAAAGGCATGAAGCCAATGAAACTCATTAGAGCCTCTGAGGCTAGAAACGGCATGTTCAACATCGCGGCAATTTGATTTAGCAATAACAGATACGTTTGGAAACACTAGACTGTAAAGCGGCTTATCAAGGCTTTGATTGGTGCCTTCTATAAATAAAAGTTTTCTGCGTGAACCAAGGATATCCCTTCTAAGATCATCATCAATCTTGGTTTCCAAAGAAACAAGATCTACGTCCCAATGAGTGACAGAAGATCCAGTATAGGTGCAGCTTCGGATGAGTAATGTACGTGCGGTCAGATTGTCAAGGGGGAGCATCACATCATGTGTAGATACGATGAAGGCACAATCCTTTCGTTTAGAGAACAAAAGTGTCAAGAGTGGTGAAATGATAGAGCGATGAAGATGACGCTCTGGCTCGTCAATAAGTATTAATGTGCCGCTTTTAGCATTCAACACATTGGCGGCGATTAACAACGCGTTACGTTCACCGTCTGAGAGCTCCGCAATACTGTAGGGGGCACTGCCATTTCTACTTGCAATTATATTATTGGACTGATCAATATCAATATTAATAGGAATATTGGAAAGGCGTAGAAGTTCGTTGATAATCTTTATAGGAGCATCTTTCTTTGCATAAGTCTGTGCAAGCTCAATATTGCTCGCATCCACCGCGCTAGCAATTGAGCGAGCCCGCGTGTTTTCAGCTTCTATAAGATCATAAATCGCAATGTTTGGACGGTGTTCAGGAAAATTGTCTCTCCAGCGTGACTCTAGGTTTATGTCTCCGTCTCGTATAGAGCTTTCAACCTGCTGTTTTTGCAGGGATGATAAAGTTAATCCATTGAAAGAAAACCAATTTTGCCGATGTGCCGATATTCGCAACGTACTTTGATGATAACGATTATATATTAATTGCATCAAGCTGGACTTACCTGTTCCATTAGCTCCAAGAAGAAAAAGGTTTTCTCCTATATTGATAGTGAGATTGATTTGTTTTCCTACAGCTTGAGGAATTGTTAAATCAAAGGACATGAAAAAATTACTATTTAGGCTTGTATCATTCTAAGCAAGAAGAAAGAAAATGACATTTTTTATCACTGCTGTTATGATTTTCAGCCAACGCACGGCGGCCAAGTGCACCTTTGCTACTTTTACCCCTTGATGGCAGGTTTATCCTTTTGTCTCATGTTGATGGTTTCCCCCACACGCGAAACTGCGGCGTTGCCGCGCCTTGGAGAAAAAACATGCGACATAATAGCTCATTACGTGTAATAGGGGTCTCAAAGTGTTAACCTCTCGTGGCAAGGAGCAACGTCACGGGTAAGTGAGGTTATTAAGACTCTTAAGACTTAATAGGCGTAGATCATCAGTGAGAGGTTAAGATAAAGCTTAAATACTGATGAAGTTGTTGCTAGTTATCACCCGCCTGCGATGCGGGCTTGGATTAAGTAAGTCGTCTTTTGGGCAATCGAACAGCCACGCTTACGAAATCCCCAGCGATCGCATTGTCTGCTACCTTTGCCATTACCGCTACTGAATGGTGTCCTGCCTGGTGTTAGTTAGGCAATAATTATACTCATACTAATAAACTCCCGACAACCAGAGCATCTCGACTAATCTCTGAAAAATTATCAAAAGAATAAATATCTTGCCTTAACTTATAAATTATAGCTATATGTGATGACATGCATTTTGAGCGGGAATATTTTTTCATAAATAAATAGTGGTACAGGTAACACTATCGCCCTTCATGATCTCTGCTATGCTATACCATCTACTACTTACTTCTCGCTCAAGACTATATCGGTTCTCGTTTAAGTCACATACAGAATTACCCAGAGCGCTATTCGCGCTCCACCCCTCTCCCAAACTTGGGAGAGGGGCTGGGGGGAGAGGGCGCGAGTGTATGAGATCTAACTGAGAATCGCTATAATTTAAGATACGTTTACCCTGGATCTACTTTGCTCATAAATGATTTAGGACGGCTTGAATTTTAAGTTTTAAGAGTGATTTTCAATTAGGGATGCGATCTCTTGAGGATGAACATTTTTGTATTCCTTGTTCCCAATCTGCAAAATATAATTAGGGGCGCTTTTACAACATTTCATACAACGACTGCTGTACTCTATTGTCACTTTATCTTGCAAACCGCAATCGCACAAAGTTTTTTCCAGTTCTGACAACAGATTTTTACTACCTCGTTTGAGGCATCCTGACTTTTGACATAGGAGAATTTTAGCTTTGGGTAAACTCTTGTGTGAGTTTGTTTCTACTGAACTGGTATTGCAATCAAACATACCATCTGGGCATGCAGGGGGGAATAAGGCTTGAGATTTTCTCTCTTTGCTGCTACTTTTGATTAAATCTTGGCATGCAACTTCGTTGGTAGAAGGCGTTATTTGATTTGGGCAACTATTAATTGGTGTCACTCCATAAGCTTTTAGTTTGATGGTGTTTTTATGGGAATTAAATTTGCCAATACCATAAACACGAATTTGCTGACCGGGAACCAGTGATAAACTGAGAGAACTACGCAGTTCCTTAGGAACTTTAATTTCCAACTCTCTAAATTCTGACGAGAATCGCAAGTATTTGAATTTTTCTGGAGTGTTACCGACAAATCCAAGAAACTGTCCTTCTAACTTAAATTCTGCTAAGTCTAAGTAATTACTGCTCATGTTTTAACGGTTTTAGATTATAAAAAGTGAGAGTGAATAATTGTATAGACGTAATATGAAGCGTCTATACAGGAAAAACTTATAAGTAGTTTGGTAGAAAGATTTACCTTTATGTAAAGAAAGATTAACGCACCTGTTTAGCCTAAAAAAAACAACAGCTATAACCCGGAGTCTTCTTTATTTCGACGATCTACTTATAGCATTCCTATTTGAATTATGAAAAACTCGTTATGACTGTCAACAGTCAATCAACGATATTTTAAGCATCATTTAGGATTGCTATAACTTAGAACTCATTTAAGATACTCGTCTAGCCTCGAAAGTTTGAGGTAACTTTAACGGATCTGGTAAATCTGTAAATAGTAATTCCCAGCCATTTGCCAATGTAAAAAGCTTTCCTTCGGCTCCTTCAGTTTGCTTAACAACTTCTTCTTCGAGGTCTTTCTTCGCAACGTAGGCAATTAAAGTTCCGGCTTCATTCTTACGTAGCATTACTTTCATGGTGCTTCCTCAACAAGTTCTAATTCTTTTTTAAGACAGCCAACGATAAATCCTGATGGGAGGAAATGCACAGCGTATATGTATGATCTTTGTAAATAAGAGCCGATACTGACGACATAGCCAGTATCTCCCTTTTTCGCCAGAACAACTCCGACTTCTTGACCGGGAAAAGTCCCATCATTTTTGATTAACTTGCGAAGACGAACTTTATCACCAATTTCAAACTCAGGCGCGTCCTCTAGTTCTACTTCATCTGATGGCATGGGAGTATCTGTGTTTTTGTACTAAATTCAACAGTTCTTGCGTAGTTAAACTACGTTTTTTCTGTACAGACTCATGTCTGACTGCGTCTAAGACAGATTGGGTTTCCTCTGAGTTCAGGACAATTCCGTGTTGCTGTAGCAAGTTAGACACCAAATGCCGACCAGAATGCTTGCCTAAAACCAAACTGCGCTCCCACCCTACTTCTTCTGGAGCAAAAGGTTCATAGGTATTGGGGTTTTGCAATACACCGTGTGCGTGAATACCAGATTCATGTGCAAAGGTATTTGCACCAACAATCGCCTTCCAAGGAGGAACATCGCAGCAGGATGCAGATGCTACAAGTCGGGACAGTTCTAACAGACGAGGAGTTTCAAGACCTAAATCGATATTATGGATGCGTTTGAGAGCCATGACAACTTCTTCTAAAGCGGCATTTCCAGCTCTTTCACCCAACCCATTGACTGTGGTATTGACTGAAGATGCTCCAGCTTTGATACCAGAAAGAGCGTTGGCAGTTGCTAGACCAAAATCATTATGAGTATGGATTTCCACCGGAATTGACAAAGCCGTCACGAGTCGCTTAACTTTTGTGTAGGTGGAGAAAGGATCGAGAATGCCTACCGTGTCGCAGAAGCGGAACCGAGATGCACCCCATTCTTGGGCAGAAAGCGCTACTTCTAAGAGAAAATTCTCATCGGCTCTGGAGGAATCTTCTCCCCCAACTGCAACCCAAAGCCCGTTATCAACAGCGAAGTAAATAATAGCTCTCAGTTTTTGCAGTGTCACCCGCCACTGTCCGTGAAATTTAGCTGTGATTTGGATTCCGGAAATGGGAATGGCAATATGCACTCGATTCAAACCACAAGCTATAGAAGCTTGAATATCTGAGATGACAGCGCGGTTCCAACCTAGAAGTTTAGCTTGTAAATTCAAGTTGGAAATTGCGGTGATTGCGACTGTTTCTTCTTCACCCATTGCCGGAATTCCGACTTCTATTTCCGGAATACCAATAGAGTCAAGAAACTTGGCGATCGCGACTTTCTCTTCAAAGTTGAAGGCAACACCAGCGGCTTGTTCGCCATCGCGTAAGGTAGTGTCATTAATGATGACTTGATTCATATCAAAAGTACCTATAGAGGATTCTAACCAATAAAGAACGTAGAACTCAGTTGTCAGAACTCAGAATTAATGAGTGTTGTAAAATAAGTGCAAAAAGTGCGAGATTTCTGGACAACTGAGTGCGGAGTCAAACGAGCATAGCAAAACTCAAAAATGAAGTCATAGATAGTAAACAAGGTAGTCCCTTGCTAATTGCATTTTGAGTTCTGAGTTCTGCATTCTGAGTTCTTCTTCCTTCATTAATTCAAAACTCCTAACTTCTAACTTTTTCCGATTATGAATAATTAATCCGTATGGTCATATACCAGATATTCATTAAAAGGCTAATTAAGTAAAACATAATAATACTGTTATTATTTAACATAAATTATCCGAAGTTTTGAGAAATCCAGGTTACCCAATAACATATTTAATCGGGATCAAATTTGTTCTTCTAGCCAATCAAGAATCTTTTCTAGCTGTTCTAAGGAAACTAACCCGTACTGCCAGAGCAGCATCGGCAATGGGTCGTTGTCTAATTCTCGTTTTCGTAATGCTACAGAGATATCTTGAGTTGAAAGTGCAAGTTCGTTTTGAAGAAAATTTAGGAAATTTATATCAATTGAACTTAAGCTCATGGTACAACTCTTAAAAAGCTATTAATTTTCAATAATAACGAAGAAAGCAAAATATCGAGAAGAAATAATTTTGTATTTTGTTCTTGCTCACATATGACAAAAAACTAAACTAGCCAACATCTCTCTAGCCAATCAACTAATTCGTGCCGATTTGCCATAAATTGCAGTAAAGTGCTGCGAACGAGAATCGCCGTAAGACAATTATTAACTCGTACCCGCAAAGAACCATCAGCAAGACACCAACAGGGAATCATCAACTCTTGGAGACGGTGATAGATTCGCCAGCGATCGCTTAAAGGAACTTCCAAGAGATGATCGCTTAAAGCTTCAAAACTGAAGGGTTGTAACATATTTCTTGATTGTTGTATAAGATAGGAAACAGAATAATTTGTAATTAATGGCTAACAGTTGTTCACTTCAAGCAGAAAAAATCCCAACAATTGGTATCGTTATGCACCTAAATAAATTCAGATTGATGGATCTCGCAAAACAACCGAAATAGTACCTATACGGACGCGATCGCCAATTTGGATTTTTGTCGATGGTTTGTGGCATCGGTACTGTGACGTTGATTGAACCTGGGGTTATCTTTCTGCTTATATCAGATGGCTCCAAAAGCAGGAGTGTATCCGATGCTGATTGGATTTATTGGATTGATTAAGTTGTACTCACAAGCTTCAAATGCAGATTTAAGAGAAATTTTAAATTTCTCTTAGGGTAGGGGTGCTAGTATTTTTATGATGGGGTACTAGTATTTACGAGGGAAAGGAGTAGGTATTTCTGTACTCTCTATAAATATCTTCACCTGTAAGACTTTGAAGCGACTTAATCAAGAAATTGTTGCAAAAACTAATCTGTACTCATCTGCACTGGGATAAGCGGAGAATAGCCGAAAATTTAACTTTCTGTATATGCAGCTACTTTTTCTTATTGTATTCTTTCCAGTGTGAAAAAACAAGTCCTCACAATTTTGAATTCAGCTAAAAAGAGCATTATTTTCGCTCGCGACCTTTAGAGCCTGCCTTTACCCGTTTGCTCAGCCGATCCTTGCCTTGAATTGCCCTTGATTCTATGAGAAATTCGGGAATTTCCCACAACTCGGAATCATCGAGGTTGTATTGTTCGCAAACAAGGCTGAGGCGGATAAGAGAGCTGGTGACAGGGTTGACAGAATGAGTCAAATTACCTTGGAAAAAAACTAGGGTATTCGATTGAGGAATGATTTGCCCACAAGAACGTTTGTGCGATCGCAGCACAAGTTCTCCTCCGACTAAATCAGTAGGTACGACAACATAGAGAACGCTGACGACTGTGGGAGGTTCAATGGTTTTGCAGTAGGAACGCAGGGAGCGATCAATATGAGGATCGACACGAGATCCCGATTTTAATAACAACGGGTTGAGGTAAAAAGCATTGCACTCTGCTTGCAATACTTGATTCAAATAAGGCTGGAAGTAGGGAAAGTGTTGCTCAACTGTAGCGAGATGCGATCGCCTAAACACCACAGAAAACCCTTTTGTCCCCACAAAGTCACGATTCAGATTATTTAGCGTTAAATAACGACACGCTAAAATTTGCCCCTGTAACTCATTCAGGTAACTTTGATCAAAAGCATTCTGCCGTTCGTAATAGTAGGTTAACATTTTTTCTGTTTCTTTTCTTGGTGTTCTTGGCACGGACAGATTCTAGCGTCACCCGATCGCGCAGCAGTGATCGGGAATTGTCTTCTCACTCGGGGAAACCCAAGGGCGCTCCGAGCGTCAGAGCGCTTCATTCCCAAAATAATTTTCATGGCTATAATTATTAAGTAAAATTGGCTCTTGAAAACGAATTACGCGCCACTGTCAAACAATTTAGCAATAATTGTCATTGGGAGATACAGGCGCTGCGACTGGTCAGGAAACGCCATAAACTGATGGTGTTCGTAAAAATCACGCGCTTTGTCATCCTTAGCATCAACCACAACAGCTATTGAAGCAATCTCACTATTGAAGCTCCGCCGCAATGCATCGATCAAAAGAAAAGAGCCTATTCCTTGCTGCTGATAGTGTTGATCCACAGCCAACCGCCCTAAAAGAGTCGCAGGAAGGAGTGGGTATTTTGGCAATTTCTTAGATATCTCTGGCGGTAATTCTGCCAAACGCATGGCTGTAGCCGCCAGGGTATAGTAACCTGCAATCTTATCGAGATCGCGATCAACTACTACAAACAAAGCAGCGATCTTTCGCCGCATATCCTGGCTTGCTTGTTGCTTCAGGTATCGATCAAGCGATTCAACTCCACACTCAAAATCAAAACGGTTATGTTGAGTATTCAACGGTTCAACAACATAAGCAAACGGAGGATTCACTCACAGAAGCTCCGTGCTTTGTTTGTATCGTTTAGCCGCTGCCAATAATGCGGCTCCCGGCTCTGGGGGATTTAGCAAGGCTTCGACAAAGGCTTCGCTATCCCGCTTGGTTAAGCTCATCAGTGTGTGTTCCTGAATGGTACGAAGTGCTGCCGCCTGAGCGCTGCTGACAACAAAATCTGTCAGTGTCCTACCTTCTAGAGAGGCGGCTTGTTGGAGTAATTCTTTCTGTTCCCGAGTTAGTCTGGCTTCCAAACGTTCCAGCTTACCATGCATTACTTGCCCTTTTCCCTGATTTTTCGCATCCTGTATGGTCATATTGCTTTATGTATTGACTTCTTTTCTTAAAGATACGGCAAAATGCCGTACAAAACCACTAATCCATTGCCCGAATCTGTTGATTAGCCTCTTTTTGTGCTTGGAGTAAAGCTTGCTGTAGTGGTTGTTGTCCCAACATGGCACTAACGAACTGATTGTCAAAGTTGTTCACAATCGCGGCTGGATATTTGCCTGCTTGCCACGGGAGAGCGTAATCAACTCCTGCCACAAACGCAGCTCGTAAAGGATCTTGATCGTACCCTAACTTTTTTGCAACCGACTTACGCGTGGGTAGGGTAAAACCTGTTTTTGTCCACTTGAACATACCTTCAGTGCTTGTAAGATAAGAAATCAATTTCCAAGCTTCGGCTTTGTGTTTTGCCTGTTTATTCATCACGTAGGCAACGGTATATACCATTGTGGCTTTTTTACCATTTATCATCGGTACTTCTGCGGTTGTAAATTTCAATTGCGGAAAAGTTTCTTTCAGGTAGAGAATTGCCCAGTTACCTTCAATAACCATTGCCACTTTACCTTGACCAAACATTTCGCTACCTGAGTTTGTCCCAACATCTGATTGTTGTGCCGAGGAACGATCTTTTCGATATTGACTGACGACTAGTTGCAGTGCTTGCAAGCTGGCGGGATTGGCAAATGCTGCGTAACCGTTTTGGTTAATAAGTTGTCCGCCAAACGCTTTGATTTTGTAAGCCTGACGCGCTAACTCCGGAATTTCTCCAAAGCCATACTGATCTATTCTGCCATCTTTATTACGATCTTCTGTGAGTTTCTGCGAGTATATCAGTAGTTCATCCAATCCTTTGGTGCAGTGGTCAAACCTGCTGCTGAGAAGGCTTCTTGGTTACAAAATAGGGCAAGTGTTGAATAATCCTTAGGAAAACCATATATGTTGTTATTATACTTAAAGCTATTGAGTAATGTCTCCTCAAAATCACCTAAGTCAAATTCGGGCGTGATGTAATTATTCAGTGGTTCCAAGACATTCTGACTCATCAGAAAAGGTGCCTCAAGCACATCCAAGTAAAAGACATCAGGCGCAGCTTCGCCAATCAAACGAGTTTTAATGACATCCATGTATTGATCAGCGATGACTTCATATTTGACTTTAATCGCCGGATGCTTTGCTTCAAAGTCTTTCAGTACATCTCTCAACAGTTCTTGCTCAGTTGGACTAGAACCCCAACCGCTAAGTTTAATCACAATTGGGGTAGGCTGTCTGGAAATACCTGGTATGAGTAGTTTATCAAAACCAAAAATCAGGATGGCGATCGCCACCACTAATCCCAAATACTTAAATATGCTTCTTTTGTTCACAGTAAGATAAAAACTGCAATTCGGTATAAATTCTTTGATTCTCCAGAGTACGTTCTGGCGTCAGCTTACCTTCGTTTTCCCAACGCCGTAATAGACTCGTCCGAAACTCCAATCATTTCGGCGAACTCTGATACTTTCCACATGAAGCCTTTATTTAGGGCTAAATGAGTAAGTTTAGCAAAGTTTTCAGCTATGCGCGTTTTTCTCTTTTTCCCAACTTACCTTCTGACCGTTAAGAAGTGGTATTGTCTCTGTTTTAATTTTTGTTGAGAAATGTAAGCTAAAATAACAAAGAATTGTTAACACCGCTGGAGATGTATCACCCAACAAAGGTTATATGTATCAATTTATACCCACATTGATACATGTTGATGCACTTGGCGTTCAGGAAAATAGAGTAATGCGAACGTGTTTAAACGCGAGAGACAAAAAACTTTTTCCTTATCTAATCATGGATCAACGTCCTTTAGATTGTTCTACTCAGGAAAGCTCCTTGCCTCTGTTGAGACTGTCAAAAAGAAAGGCTGAAGCCAGAAGGCAGAGGGCAGAAGGAAAGACAATCAGTGGGGGCTTAAACTCGCCACTGATTGAAAACCACCTTTTCAAAGATTTGGTGGGGGGTGGGACCAAAATTGGGCAAGGCAGGGCATTCGGGCAGTGCCAAAATTCCTTCTCTTCTTTATTGCTTCAGTATATTTGCCTTCTGCCCTCTGTCTTGCCCGAAAAGCTGCACTACTGAAATATGGAGGTAAGTTATGGATTCTTTGCCGTTGGAGGCTCCGTTTGCTTCCGAAGTATTAGTTTCAGAAACAGATCTCTATGTCTCTGAACCCCCAAAAATAGCTAAGGATGTTATTCGTACCAGCCTCAAAGCTTCAAACTTGGATGCCTTTTTTACAGGAGCTTTTTTAATCACCACTAGCGGTATTTTGCTGAGCAATTTCTTAGTAAGGTTGGGTGCAAGTCCGGTTGTGTTTGGGTTGCTATCCTCAATTCCGATGCTCGTCAATTGCATGCAACCTGTGGGCGCATACCTCTCGGAACGCACAGCTAGTCGCTTTCAATATTCTCTTCGTATCTTTGTCCCAGCGCGGCTAATGTGGCTAATTCTTGTCTTTGGTATTGTTAGCTTCAGCTGGGGATGGCTTGATTCTCATCAGTTAATAGAATTGACGCTATTAGTCGTTTTAATTAGCAACCTTGCAGGAGCTTTCGGCGCTGCATCCTGGCTAAGTTGGATGGCAACTTTAGTCCCCCGGCAATTACGAGGACGGTATTTCGGGTTACGCAATAGTGTTACCAGCTTGACCATGATGATTTGCGTACCTTTAGCAGGTTTAGCTGTATCAACCTGGCCCGGTGGAACCTTACAAGGTTACGCATTTATTCTGTTTTTAGGCGTGATTACAGGGCTACTTAGCATAGGTTGTCAGTACTTCCAAAAAGATGTAAACCCGCAAATACAGAATGCAAAAGATAACGAGTTTTCTCCTCAAACTAAAAATTTAAATAATACACAAATAAATAGTGATAGTATTGAGAAACAAATTGAGACTCCACTTCTCTCGGATGCAAGTGCTAAGGATAGTCTCTGGAAGAACTTTAACTTTTTAATGTTCTTGCTTTACTTTAGTTTGTGGATGTTTGCAGTTAACCTCAGTCTGCCGTTCTTTAATCTCTACATGCTAGAGGTGCTAAATTTAGATGTCAGCTTGGTAACGCTGTACGGCAGCTTTCAGGCGGGGGCTAATTTAATCATGCTCATTGTCTGGGGTAAGTTGGCAGACAAAATAGGCAATCGTCCCATCTTACAAGTTATTGGGATTGTAGCATCAAGTGTTCCGTTGCTATGGTTAGGGATTGGGACTAACAGTATAGACCTTTGGTTGTGGTTACCGTTAATACATATATTTATTGGTGGTAATTGGGCAGCTCTAGATTTATGTAATAACAATTTACAAATAGACGTAGCATCAGTCAAGAATCAATCGGTATATTTTGCGACTGCTGCTGCCATTGCTGGGGTTAGCGGTGCTTTAGGTACAACTATCGGTGGCTTCGTAGCCGAAAATCCTTCATCTGGTGGCTTAGCAGGATTATTTGTGATCTCGGCAGCTTTCCGAGTCGCAGCGATTATCCCACTTTTCTTTATACATGAGTCACGCGGACAATCTCTTGTGCAAATGATACAAGCTTTTTGGCAAAGTGAAAAGGTTGCTGAAAGCTAGCTACGACCAAGTAGGATAGGACTCGCATTAACCTTAAAATTGCACCACAAGAGTGAGGGTTGGCAGCGATCTTGAGAGACTGAACGGGAAAAGTCAGCCCGCTCGGGTTCCTCCTGTGATGTTAAAGACACCGCCATTTATTGTGACATTGGAATTATTGGGTAGAGTCCGATTAGGTGTAATTTGGGCAGTTGCACAACTTCCTCTTAATACGCAAGCACCACTTTCTGCGCCGTCAGTCTTTCCTGTTCCTAACTTCAGCCATGAGAAGATGAGTTGTTGATTAAAGTAGGAAAATCAATGAATGCATTTGACTTAGTTATTTTTGATTGTGATGGTGTCCTTGTAGATAGTGAACAAATCACTAACTTGGTTTTTGCGGCAATGCTTAGTGAAATCGGGTTACCGACCACTTTGGAATATATATCTAATACATTCGTCGGTCACCCTATGACAGCATGTTTAGAAATTATTCAAGAGTCTCTTGGAAAACCTATTCCAGATAATTTTGTTACCGAATTTAGGCAACGCAACAAGAAGGATTTATCAGAAAAATTAAAGCCAATAAAGGGAATACATGATGTTTTGCCTCAAATTACAACTTCTTATTGTGTAGCTTCAAATAGCGTACATGAGATGATTCAAACAAAGTTAGGTGTCGCAGGTTTACTGCCATATTTTGAGGGAAAATTATTTAGTGTTACAGATGTCGCACGCGGTAAACCACATCCAGATCTATTCTTATATGCAGCTGAGAAAATGAAAGTTCATCCACAGCGATGTGTTGTAGTTGAAGATACTGTAATCGGCGTGCAAGCCGGATTTAACGCTGGGATGAAAGTTTTCGGTTATGCAGAACACAGTAATCCACAAAAATTGCAAGCTGTAGGCGCATCAGTTGTTTTTAATTCTATGAGATTACTACCAAATTTACTTGAGCAATATGAAGATTTAAACTAACTTATTAAAGATTTCTTGACGTACTTTATAAGAGCGAGAATTGCCAGAAAATCAGATACATTGATTGAATTCGTCAGCTATGCTTTCAGATAAGGATTCAGACCCCACCTGAAGGGAGACTGTTAATTATAGCGGTTCTCGTTTAAGTTAGATGATGTCCGTAAAGTTAACCATAATAAAAGAACCCCACCCCAACCTCTCCCCGCTTGCGGAGAGCGTAGACAAAGCACACCGAAAAGCGGGATGGGGTCCAAACGGAATTAAGGTTAATTTACCGGACATAAGAGCAAATACATAATTCCCCTGCTCGCTATTGGCGAACACTCCTCTCCCAAACTAGGGAGAGGGGCACCTGGCTCACAAGGGCTTTGTTTTTTACGTAAAGTCTGCGGGAGAGAGTACTCTCTCCTGCGAGCTTTACATGTAGGTAAGACGCTCGTTGACTTGGGGGGAAAGTAGACCAGTCAGCAGCGGACACTCTATGTATATATATTTACTTCTCACGAATTTTGAGTCAAAAAAACTGCCAGGTCTACTTTCCTTCCTTTTCCTCCAAGTCTTGCCAACACCCAAAAGTAAAAAACCTACACCTGTCAGGGGGCACCTGGAGAGGGTTGGGAGAGTAAGAGCCAAAAACGGACAACAGAGATACAAAATCCTCACGCTTATTCGACGATCTGGGAGCATTTTGAGGCGGTTATTGACAACAATCGCAACAACACGACAGGTCAACCGCCTCAAAATGCAAAGTCTGCCGGGGGAAGCTTCCTCCGGCGAGCTTTGCGCTAAGGTTGTCCGTTTTTGTCTAGTAAAAATGTAGCGGCGCGAGTGTATGAGATCTAACTGAGAAGCGCTATAGAAACTCGTCGCAATATGCGGCGTGCCTGTAGATTTATTCAGATGGAAAACTGTAAGGATTTCTTTGCGAGAATATGGGGAGACTTAGGGGTAAATGTTTCCGCGTCTCCCATTCGTATTAATCAACACCAGTGGAACTTAAAGTCCTTGTTTCCCACATCACCATATTGTGTGGTGTGGCTACTACAGGCGGCTGGTGCAAGGCAATTAATTGTGTTAGAGTTTTCTTTAATTGAGTGCGAGAGACAATCTCATCTATAAAACCGTGCTTCAGCAAATCTTCTGCAGTTTGAAAATCATCGGGCAGTTTTTCTCGTAAGGTTTGCTCGATCACTCGCCGACCGGCAAAACCAATGGTTGATTTTGGTTCCGCCAAAATGATGTCGCCCAACATGGCGAAACTAGCAGTAACTCCCCCTGTCGTTGGATTCGTTAA
This sequence comes from Rhizonema sp. PD37, assembly GCA_029379215.1. Classification (GTDB taxonomy): domain Bacteria; phylum Cyanobacteriota; class Cyanobacteriia; order Cyanobacteriales; family Nostocaceae; genus Rhizonema. The sequence goes on along the minus strand of JAQYWO010000021.1, from coordinate 36,460 downwards.
AATAGGAACGTACAATAGTCTTGCTTCTTGATGGCGTTGCAAGGCAGCAGAGATTTTTGCCATCTGCATCAGCGACAGCATTCCCTCTTGCATTCTTGCTCCACCAGAAGTACAGACGATAAATACAGGATATCGTCGCTGAGTTGCCTGCTCAATCAAACGGGTGATTTTTTCTCCTACGACAGAACCCATGCTTGCGCCGATAAACCGAAAATCCATGACGCCTAGAGCAACGGACAAGCCATTAATTTGACCTAACCCAGTTTGAACTGCATCTACCAAACCTGTTTTTTCCTGCGTCTCCCGCAAACGTTCGGCATAGGCTTTGCGATCGCGAAATTGTAGAGGATCGGTTGGACGCAAATGCTCATCCATTGGTCTCCAGGTTCCAGGATCTATCAGTTGGTAGATGCGCTCGTCACTATCAACACGATTGTGATGTCCGCATTCTATACAAACCATCTGATTTGCTCTTAAGTCTTTGGTATAAGCCAATACACCACATTCAGAACATTTATGCCATAGCCCATCAGCAATTTCACGCTCCTGGCGTTCTTGTTCTGGGGTGGAGGAGCCTGATTTCCGCCGATTTGCAAACCAATCTAAAAGAGATTTTAAACCGCGTGTTTCTTCGTTGTTTGCCATTTTATTTTGATTTTAAGTAGGTAGTATGTCGAAAGTAGAGTAACCCACGTTGATCGAAGCTAACAGTTAAGAGTGTATAGTCCAGAGTAATTTATTTTGGCTCTTAACTCTTGACTTATTGCTCAAAGTTGTGCCATCAGCAATTTAGACCTTTCTCATACGTCTAGTGTTGCCAGCTTAACGAAAATACGTAAACCAATTCAAGTCTATTGTTCGTCAACTCTAGTACTTAAGAGCAGCAGCGCAGTCCATTTATCTTCCGAAAGTACTTGCAACGCTGCAGGAGTGCCAGATCCTAGATAGGACTTCACCCCCAAATCAATAATTCTTGTTGGTAGATCATGAGCAACCAGTATCTGCTCCATTAGTTCTGCTTCCCAACGGGTGTTTGTCGTTAAGAGGGTGATCCAGCTCACAAGTTGATAATACCAAAGGTTAAAGGACCGATGGGGTAATTGAGTTTACAGAACACTCTACTCACCGAAGCTTCGCTCCAAGTAAAATGGCAAAAGTTGAAAAAATCAATTTTAGATTTTGGCTGCCTGGATTATTGGGACTTCATACCCAAGTAACTTTCAGCACGCATGTCTATTGAAGGTTAACTTGTTCAAGTACCTCTAAAAAATTGTAGGTACGTAGACAAAATTGCTTCACCGCTAAATATAGTAATCGCGGCACCTAAAGCGAGAAAAGGACCAAAAGGTATAGGTTTCTTTTGTCCCCATTTTTGTTTTTCTACCAAAATACACACCGCAGCCGCAATGAAAATCGCTAAAGGCAAATATCGCCAACCTAACCAAGCTCCCATCATGGCAGCAAGTTTGACATCACCGCCTCCCATAGCCTCTTTACCCAATAAGATCAAACCCATTATAGCGATCGCATCTAACAGCCATAACCCCAACACTGCGCCGCCAATTGCGGTTAATAAGTTATTCGCTACTCCTGTCCAGTTTCCTACTGTCAACCATCCAAGTGATATATGAAACACAATTCCCAGTATTAACCCTGACTTAGTAAGTGAGTTGGGTAAGGTCATCGTATCTAAGTCAATGAGTGATAACGCTAATAACCAACTGCAAAAAGCCCAGTAGCCTATTGTCAAGGGTGAAAATTTAAATATCAAAAATATCAGCAAAAACATTAATCCGGTTACCGCTTCTACCAAAGGGTAACGGACAGTTATCTTGGTTTTACAATAACGACAGCGTCCTTTTAACCATAGCCATCCCAAAACTGGGAAATTATCATACGCTTTGAGTTGATTTAAGCAGTGGGGGCAGCGAGAAGGAGGCCAAAGAATTGACAAGCCAGCTGGCAGCCGATAAACAATAACATTGATAAAGCTGCCAATAGATGCACCTAAGGCGAATACAATGATACTCGCCACAACGACTACCAATAAGTCCATATCGTCAGAACGCCATTAGCCATTTGTATCAGTTGTCAGTTGTCTTTTGTCTTTTGTCAATAGCTAGCTATTTTTGTTTTCGACTAACTTTTGAAGACGCAACACACCAGCGCCTCAAGACAACTCCTGACTCCTGTACAGAAACTTTATGTCAAGTGTCTCGACTCCTGCCTCCTTAATACATATACGATTCTATCTGGCTTAACGGTACGAAACATTCTTCTGGCAAAAGAATTGGATAGTTGGTAAAAATCACTTTGCCTCGGTGATTAAAGCGATTAATTGCTACTCCTGAAGGCTGCCCAGCAATTTCAGGATGCACTTCACAGTGTGTGTAGTATATATGACCAGCGGCTTTGATAACGGCAGGGTCAATCAAAGATTGCTGATTCTGTGGGTTAGTATAGTCGGTTTGTCCTTGTTTTAAAGTATACACAACTTACTAATCTATGTTTTCTAGGTTTGTATATAGTTTATCTGAAAGATCCTAATAGAGAGCGATTATTCTTCCAAACTTTGAATCAGTGCCTCGCCCATAGCGCGGCAACCTAAGAGATTCATTCCCTTGGACATTATATCGCCAGTGCGATCGCCGCGATGTAAAACTTGTAACACTCCTTTTTCAATATAGTCTGCTGCATTTTGTTGATTTAAAGCATAGCGAAGCATCATAGCGGCACTCAGAACCTGCGCTAAGGGATTGGCTTTATCCTGTCCGGCAATGTCTGGAGCAGAACCGTGAACAGGTTCAAAAACTCCGGGATTGGATTCCCCCAAACTTGCAGAAGGCAACATTCCAATACTACCAGTCAGCATAGCAGCAGCATCCGAAAGAATATCACCAAATAAGTTACCCGTCACAATAGTATCGAATTGTTTAGGATTGCGTAACAATTGCATCGCCGCATTATCTACATACATGTGAGAGAGTTCCACATCCGGAAACTCTTGACTTAGATGAGTGATGCGATCGCGCCACAGTTGAGAGACTTCCAGCACGTTTGCTTTATCCACTGAACAAAGTTTACCTTGACGTTTTCGCGCTGCTTCAAATGCTACCCGCCCAATACGTTCAATTTCCGACTCAGTGTAAGCCATTGTGTTCACACCCCGCTTCTCACCAGTTTCTGTGGTAAAAATTCCTTTGGGTTTGCCAAAGTAAATTCCCCCAGTGAGTTCGCGCACCACCATAATATCTACGCCTTCTACCACCTCACGCTTCAAAGTCGAGGCGTCAATAAGTTGAGGCAATATTTTCGCCGGACGCAAATTAGCAAACAATCCTAACCCGGCACGCAGTCCCAACAAACCTGCTTCCGGACGTAAATGCGATGGTAAGGAATCCCACTTGTAACCACCGATCGCCGCGAGTAAAACAGCATCACTATTGCGGCACATATCCAAGCTAGCAGCAGGTAGGGGTTCACCTGTCGCATCAATTGCCGCACCACCGATCAGCGCTTGTTGAAATTCAAACTGAAGATCGAATTTCTTTCCTACGATAGTGAGCACCTTTTGTGCCACTTCCATAATTTCTGGTCCGATACCATCGCCGGGAAGTAAGGTAATGCGGTAATTCTGCGTCACAGCTGCATCCTATGATTTAAAAGTTTGGGCAGTTTTCTATCATAACTAGCAAATGTACCATCAGCAAAATTAAAAAAGCTTGAGTAGTAGGGAATTAAGTACTTCCGTAGACGCTCGTTCGCGTAGCGTCAGGGCTTGCTGTAGGGTATGGTTACTTTTTTTGTCGCTCAATAGCATTTTTTTCAATTAATTTGCACTCTTATAGTCCAGTTGGAAAATTGTCATACTCAAACTCATAAAAGTTCATACTTACGTATTAAAGAATCAGTTTATAGACAACAAAGGTTCTGATTACTTTTAAATCAGACTGATAAGACATGTACCTACCCACTATTTAATAGTTAGATTCAAGTACTGTCATATTATTTTCTCCAGCTTTTATTGAATTTTATATATTGTTAATTGTCAGCAACTTTGCAGCATTGGAATTCCCACACTTAATTTAATAATTACTTCTTGATGGAAAAGTACTTATATAGCTGATACGTATTTTTCCTGAGATTCTCTATCGTTGTTATACTTACAGCGGTTTTCATATGAATAGACCATAGTGAGCAAACTAACTCCTGACAGCATCAGAGGAAATTTTTGCATTCACTATTTGACTTGAAATGTGATTCAAAGCCGAATAAGTTGTAGCTTTTCCTGCACTTACACACTGAAGTCAAGCAAGCAACTAGTTCTTCTCCTCTCGATTAATTTTGAACGGTATAGAGATGGATAAAATTACTCAGCACAAACCAAATTTCTATTCCCCCCAGCTTAACCCATTCTTAGTACGTCTAGCTCAGTTCATTGCTCCAAGTGCAGTACGCTGGTTCTTTAAGTTTGAACTAGTTGTGAGTCAAGAGTGTCTGACAAAGATTGATTCGCTAAAAAATCAAAGGCTGCTTTTCTTACCGAATCACCCAACATTTCAAGATCCGATTGTCATGTTTGTGCTTTCTGCCCAGTTAAAGCAGATGTTTTACTACTTAGCTGCTTATGAACTGTTCATGAGTTCACTCGGTGGTATCGTGCAGCAATTAGGTGTATATTCTATCCGGCGAGGCTTAGTGGATCGCAAAAGTATCGCTCAAACTTTAAAACTGTTAACTCAACCCGGTTGCCACCTAGTCATTTTTCCAGAAGGAGGATGTTCTTTTCAAAACGATACTGTCATGCCTTTCCGAGTAGGAGCTGTGCAAATTGCCTTTCAGTCTATGAATAAGACAGTATTGCTTGGCGAGCCAGTACCTGATCTCTATGTGTTACCAGTAAGCATCAAGTATCGCTACACTCAAGATATGAGTCAGGTGATCAATCAGACGCTGAGGCGCTTGGAGGAGGCATTAAACCTGAAAGTAGTTTCTCATTCTAGTTCCTATGAGCGACTACGGGCGATCGCGCTAGCAGTTCTGGTGAAGATTGAGCTTGACTATGAACTGTATACGGACGAAATCAGCACTCAGCCTTGGGAGCAGCGTATCTCTAGGCTAAGAACACACATCCTAGAGAACTGTGAGCAACAGTTAGGAATTGTCAATAGTACAAATGAACCAGCGCGGGAACGGACTTACAGAATTGAGTCTGCCCTGAAGACAAAAGCTGACGCTCTTGAGTTTGAGGAAGCAATGCCGAAATCTGACTTGCTAGAGGGGGTTCGTGCCAGCAATTTTCAGTTAATTGAGAAGTCAGTAAAACGTCTTCTCAACTTTGATGCTATCTACGACGGTTACGTTGCCGAAGCTCCTACACCTGAAAGGTTTCTAGATACACTTACGCGGCTAGAAAGAGAGGTGTTCGATATTGACAAACCCTCACCCAAGGGCTACAGACAGGCAAGAATTAAGGTTGGGGAACCATTGAACCTAAAGGATTTCTTTGCAGACTATCAACGTGACCGCACACATACTGTCAATACTGTTATGTTCACAATTCAGCAGGCTGTTCAAAATAATCTGGGGAGTTTGTGACTGAACTGACTGCTTACATACGGAAAATCAAGTTTCAATAAAGATCTGTTTTGTTTCTGAAACGAGCCTGACAAATTTTGTAGGCAGAAGATAAGTTAGTGATTGATTTACATCTGCACTCTTTGCTGCTATGTCAAAAGAACTGGCAATTCGTACGAATGGACTGACGAAGCAATTTGATAGACACGTTGCCGTCAATAATGTAGATTTAGAGATCCGAGCGGGTGAAGTTTACGGATTAATTGGTCCTAATGGTGCAGGGAAAACAACTCTCATCCGGATGTTAGCTGCGGCGGAGGAACCGACTACGGGTGAGATTTATATCAATGGCGATCGCTTACTGCGAGATCGAAGTAACCCAACCCTCAAACGTCGTCTCGGCTACTTACCCGATGACTATCCGCTTTATGAGGAACTCACAGTTTGGGATTACCTAGATTATTTTGCCCGTCTGTATTGTTTGCGAGAACCACATCGCACTCAACGCCTGCATGAAGTTTTAGAAATTATCCAGTTGGGAAATAAACGCAATAGCGTAATTTCCACTTTATCACGAGGAATGAAACAGCGCCTCAGCTTAGCGCGAACAATCATCCACGAACCGATTTTACTGCTGTTGGATGAGCCTGTTTCCGGACTCGATCCCATAGCCAGGATGCAATTTCGAGAAATCATCAAAGTTTTGCAAGAAGCGGGGATGACAATCTTGATTTCTTCTCACGTCCTCAGTGACTTGGCGGAACTATGTTCCTTCGTGGGAATTATGGAACTCGGTTTTCTGGTAGAAAGCACGTCGCTTCAGGAACTTTACCAGCGTCTTTCTAAACAGCAAATTATGATATCGACTTTAGGAAAGTTAGAAGAACTTTTGGTCGAACTCAAAAATAATCCTTTTGTTGAAGAATGGGAGGTAATGTCAACACGGAACAGTGTACGGGTGAATTTTTCTGGGCAACAGGAGGATTGTGCTGCTTTATTGCGATCGCTCATTCTCGCCGAGATCAATGTAACTGATTTTCACTGTTCTAAAGAAGACTTAGAAACAATTTTCCTCAAACTCGGTCACAAACAAGCGAATTGAAGATTTGTTAATAGCCCTCAGTCATTAAACATTTTTTGAGATTTTTCTGATGATGTATAAATTTGTAGACAGAATAGGTGACTGGAATCCACAACTGTTGCGAGAATTCAAAGGTCGTCTGAAAATTTTTCCGGTTGCGATCGCGATTGGAACATCTTTGATTGGTCAGTTAGTGCTGTTACTCGCTCAAATTTCTGAGCTTCCTGATGAGAGAACTTACCCGATATACGATACATATTGCAAGCTACGTTTGTCTAACGCCGCAAAACAAATACAAGCAGCCAATACTAGCGACCATACTATATTTTGCCCACTAGACCAAATTGATCTGGATTTGTGGTGGCATGACCATTATGAATATATGTTTCTTTCACTCAGTGTCATTTTTATTTTTACACTTTTAGTGGGAGGGACTTTTGCGCTCATCAATAGTTTAGCTCAAGAAGAACGTCGCGGTACTCTGAATTTTATTCGCCTCAGTCCTCAGTCAGAAATGAGTATTTTGCTCGGCAAACTGCTAGGAGTTCCGATTTTGATTTATATCATAACCCTAACAGCCATTCCTTTACATTTATGGGCTGGTTCCTCTGCTGACATTGCCTGGAGTTCTATTTTAGGCTTCTACGCCATTCTGACTGCTTGCTGTGTTTTCTTCTACAGTGCAGCACTGCTTTTTGCTTTGGTTGGTGGTTGGTTGAGTGGGTTTCAACCTTGGTTGGGTAGTGGTGCAGTTCTACTATTTTTGGTAATGACGTTTAGCCTAGGGTCTTCTGACACTTCATACTCAGGTGAGCCAATATCTTGGTTGAGAACTTTCAGTCCGTTTGACATTACAAATTATCTATTTCCTAACCTATTCCGAATGAACAGTGGATCGCCACTTAAAGAATTACAGTTTTTCAATTTACCAATTGGGAAAAGTGTTATTGGTCTTGTTTGTCTTCATCTCCTGAATTATGCCTTATGGGTTTACTGGATTTGGCAGGCATTAAAGCGTTCTTTTCGTAACCCCAATATTAGCATTGTGAGTAAAAAACAAAGCTTCTTTATCGTTGCTAGCTTTGTTTTCATCCTTTTTGGTTTCTTCATCTCAAATAATCTCAGCAAATCAACAGACAGATTTGGTTTCTTTGATAAAATTCAATATCTATATGTACTCAATACAGTCATATTTCTGGGGCTAATGGCAATTCTTTCACCTCATCGTCAAGCCATACAAGATTGGGCAAGATATCGATGTGAGGGAGTTTCTCATAGTAAGGGTTTTTTGAATAAATATTTGTGGTCAGACTTGCTTTGGGGTGAGAAAAGCCCAGCAATATTGGCAATAGCAATCAATCTTGTCATGACTGCTACCACTTCTGTAGTTTTTATTTTATTTGTAAATGGTACGGGCGTTAGCAATTTCCATAGAACTCAAGCACTTTTGGGTGTTGCCTTATTCATCTGCTTGATGATGATTTATGCCACCATAGCTCAGATTATGCTGATGATGAAAACACACAAGCGTACTTTCTGGGCAATAGGTACAATTGGCGCAGCTATTTTGTTACCACCCATCATTTTATCAATGTTACGTATTGGAGTCTCTCACCATAATACTTATTTATGGCTGTTCTCCAATTGGTCTTGGTATGGTGTGCAAAACTCTGCCACAACTACAATTTTTATGAGTTGCCTGGGTGAATTGAGTATCTTGGCATTGTTAAACATACATTTAGTTAAGCAGGTAAGACTCATGGGTGAGTCGGCGACGAAAGCGTTGTTAAGCAAGTCTGAGTGTTAGTTGTTAATTATTTCAGTGCCTTTTTCAATAATTCTGGTATTCGAGAAGGGCGTTCAGCTACTGGAACTCGTGCTTGATTTAAAGCGGTGACTTTACTGTTTGCAGTACCAAAGTCGGGATCGCGTCCGACGACTGCTGCTAAAGTTCCAGTCTGACGCCAATGTTGTGTGGGTGGTGCTTGTGTTCCGGCAATGTAAGCAACGACTGGTTTATCAATAGCTTCTGCAATATACTGCGCTGCAGCTTCTTCACGACCGCCACCTGGCTGACCAACTAATACGATCGCTTGTGTGGTATCATCTTCGTCAAGAATTTGCAGCCATTGAATAAAGGATGAACCTACGACTGCATCACTGCCAATACTGACACTAATGGACTGCCCCAAACCAGCTTTGGTTAATTCTCTGGCGATTTCGTAGGTGAGGGTCGTACTGCGACTTAAGATTGCAACAGTTCCAGGAGTATAAAATTCACTCGGTTGAGTCCCTAAAAGTATTTTTCCCGGTACGATGATCCCCGGACTATTTGGTCCAACAACCAAAGTTTCTGTTGCTTCGGCTACGCGAAGTAACTTTACCATGTCTAAAGGTGGTACACCTGGGGAGATAATAATAATTTGGCGGATACCGGATGCGATCGCTTCCAATGCTGCATCCAGCACTTGGTACGGATGTACGCAAATAATAGTGGTATCAATTGCTTGAAATTGGCCCACCACCTGTTCTACAAGATCAAATATCGGAATGTCATAGAGTTTCTGTCCTCCACCTCCAGGAATGACCCCAGCTATCAAATTTGTGCCGTAAGCTTTCATTTGATCAACATGAGTTGCTGATATATATTCACTGAAGCCCTGAATTAAGACTTTGGTGTCTGGCTTTAAATTCATAAAAAAAGTAATGTAATTTAGGAAACCTAGTAGCTTGAGTCATTGGGAAAGGCGGACGCTTTGCTCTGCTATGGGACTACATTCATCAAGGCAGAAACCGCACAGAAGTTTCTCGTAGCTAGAGCTTACCTTTGCTCTCTTTTCACGGAGTGTCTAAAGGAAGACATCTCCGCAAGGGTTTTCAAGTACCTTTTCTATAAATAGGTAACTTGGTAATACGAACAGCTTCTGTGATTGCTTCATCTAGATTTTCCATAACCTCGATGGGTGCCTCAGCTTGCGTTTTAAGTGTTGCCAAATATTTTCTCGCTGTAGTAAATTCCGAACCTGCTAATCGGACAACCAAGCATGGGAAATGATTATCTCGACGGTTTCTGCCACCATTGGAACGTGACACCTGTTGTTTGAGTTCGTTCTTGTGGTGTTCTACAAAATTGTCAATGGCTTCAACGACATCCTCAGTTTGAGGAATATTAGCTAGGAAGTTTATGAGTATCACTTGAATAGTTTTATCAGTCGCTAAGTTTTTCAAAGCATTCTCTAACCGATACTTCAATGTAGTTGGTGAAGTATTAATAGGTGAAGCGTGGCGCAAATTTAAACATACACCTGGCTTACCACCCGCATTAGCGACTAAATCTAGAGTTGCCATTACTGAACCTGCACCATTACCCAAAATTCCTATTTTACCTTGTAGTCCTATACCGTCCCAATCGCCTAAAATACTGTTGACTTCAACAATAGAATGACGGGTAACAATTTTTTTCGCCATCTCAGCAATCTCAGAATGACGCCCGATGGCTCGTTCATTAATACTCACATTACCATTAAGAGCCATCACTTGACTTGAAGCGTTCACACCAAGGGGATTGATCTCAACCAAGTCTAAGTCTTTTTCAACAAACAACTGATACATCTTCTGCACAACATCGCTCACAGACTGCATCAATGCCCCCTGCAAGCCCATTTTCAAAGCCAGTCGTCTTGCATAAAATGGGGAGAATTCTTGTTCAACGACAACATGCTGCATTTTTTCTCCAGCCGATTCCCATTCAATATCCGCTTCTGTGCAACCTAAAAGTATTGGTCGGCAAACAGCGGTGTCGAGAACGACTGCTAGATATAATTCCTGTTCGGTGCTATATTTTGCCTCTGCTAATAACACGGATGGTAATTCACCGAAAACTGGCAAATTAAAGATGTTTTGGGCAGCGGCGATCGCATCAATAGTTGTTTCTACAAATCTAACTCCACCTGCTTTTGCTCTTCCACCCGCATAAACCTGCGATTTTAGTACAATCGGGTAGCTAATTTTTAAACGTTTTAGTTCTGTGGGATGGTCAATTCTTTGAGACGGCAATACAGGAATGCCTATCTTTCCAAACCATTCTTTAACTTGGTACTCTAATAAATCCATTAGGACAAATCCCTTGTTTATTACTTTCAGTAAGGTTACTGTGGTGTTCCTGAACACACAAACACTGCACTCTCTTTACGGAATAAAGCTTTAGTTAGCTGTTAAAATTGTTTTTCTTTTAAGAATTTTATCTAATTTTTGCGGAGGAGGTAAAGGATTTCAAAATAAACCCGCTCTTGTACCCTTTACACGTACTGCGCTCTGCTCAAGGCATCCTTCTTTAAATCCTCTACGAGCGCAATTCATAAATATGCAATTCAAAGTTCTGAATTCTGACCTCTTAAGGATTGGCTTGAAAACACAAAGCATCTATAGTCTCCTTTTTATGATATGGCGCGTGAGAGCATAGCAGTACACACAGCCGTCTTCATGAAATCCAAAAAGATATTTACAGAACCAGAACTATTTAGGGTAAGAGTTTGTCAGCTATGTTTAACTTTTATTTTAAAGTTTGGGAAAAACTTGTAGTTATATTTTGAAAAATGGTTGATCTGATTTTAAAGCTATAATTGATTCAATATTCGTTCGACAGCGGAAACAAGCGTAATCTTAGCAATCCCAATTCCTCCAAGCACTAATGAAATCTAGACTAATTGGCGACAAACCACGTAATACCGTTTCACTTTAAAGTTGATACAAATAGGTAGCTCTTGTGCCGTCTTTGCAGGGGAGGAAAGAATTAGAAACCATCATTTGTATCCCGTGTTTCGTGAAATGGTATAACCTACTTCACTTATAGGATAAGGATAAATAGCCAAGGCAGGCAACCAAGGAATGATATTTTTGTTTACATTCAGTAATAATTGTGGAGAATTTAGAGGATGTGATGTATCAAGTGTTCTTTCCTCTTCGCTATTTTCAAGTCTCATTTCCCCTTACCTATCTAGAAACAAGGGCTACAACATTTATTCCATAATGGCTGTAACTATAATTGAGTCGCGTTAAACTCACAATTTTTTTACTTCAAGAATATTTTCATCGAGACTGCCATTGGTTATTTGCGACAAAGGATAGCCCAAATTAGCAAGTGTAAAATTTATATCCGTAATCAGGTAGAGTATAAGTAGGTGGGTGGAAAAATTTATAACTATGTCATCGTGAATCGGGCAAAGCAAAGTGAAGCAATTACAAGGGTTTTGAGATTTTTACATTTCGTTACATAGTTAGGTTTATATGAGCCAATTTACTTAGTTTAAATTAAAAGTATAAATAGTTGTAAGCAAATAACTAGTTCAAAGAACATAAAACAATACATGACTAAAGTCACTGTTTTCAATATAAAAGATATAAAATTTTGCTGTCGTCAAGAGCAGAGATCGTTTAAGCTAGCTGAAAGATTCTTTGATTTGTGGCTGAGAGGCGATAGTGTGCCAAAACGATTTAGTTTAATTTCTCTTCTGGTTGTCTGTAGTTTGTCGAGTATGCCAAGAGCCGCTTACGCACAAGCACTAATACCCCATACACTCCAGCTTGATGCAGCGAAGTTAGAACAGCAGGGTTTAAGTTTAGCACAAGAAGCGGCTCAACTAGCTCAGTTTCAACAGTTTGAACTAGCTTTGCCAAGAGCGCGGCTAGCATCTCAACTAGCTCCTAAGAATGATAAAGTATGGTTTCTCTTAGGTGGCTTATATTTGCAAAATAAAAACGTGGATGGTGGGATCGCCGCCTTGAAAAAGGCAGAATCTTTAAATCCTAAAAACGGGGATATCCAGTTTGCTTTGGGTTCGGCTCATTTTCAGCAACAAAAGTACCAAGAAGCGATCGGCGAATTCCAAGCTGGTTTGAAGTTAAAACCTAATGACTCAGATGGGTTGTTTGATTTGGGTAATGCTTACTATATGCTCGGTAAACTGCCCGATGCGCTCGTACAGTACAATAAAGCAGTATCCTCTAACAAAAAGTTCTGGCCTGCAATTAACAACGTTGGTTTAATTTTATACGAGCAAGGTAATGTTCAGGGAGCAATTAAGCAATGGCAAAGCGCTGTCGCTATCGAGAAGCAAGCTGCAGAACCTCGATTAGCGTTAGGGGTAGCACTATATACTAAAGGCGATCGCCAACAAGGTTTGGCAATGGGAGAAGCGGCACTCCGCATTGACAGTAAATACGGCGATTTAGATTTCCTTAAGCAGAACCTCTGGGGTACACGTCTACTATCGGATACCAAAAAATTCTTGCAATCACCTCGCATTCAATCAGCTATTCATCCACCAGAAAACCCAACAGCTTCTAAGCAACAGCCTGCTCAGTAGAGTGATCTGGTGCGGAATAAGGAGTGATGAATTACTGATTCATCGCTCCTAACTTTTTACCAATAACCACTTGCTTAATGATACTCTCTAGTAGTACATATATATTAATCAAGAGTAGGGTGATACGCAAATCAACTTGTACACTAACTTGAGAGGGTTGTTCTCGAACTGTTCAGTGTCGGGTTTCTCATCTCTATCACGAGGAACGTTGATTTGTGCGAAACCGTCGGAGGGGCATTTACTCAAAAATCACTCTTATAAACCGAAGTTCTGTTTGTCATGGCACTCTTTGTGTCCGACAGGACATGGTGTTGTCAGAATGAAAACAGTGGAATATAAATGTGCTGACTTCAATGAAAGTGCTTGTTCAATTGTGATCTTTGGGTAGCAACGCCAGAATCTGATCGACAAACTGTTGGTGATCGACAACAGGTTTGGAAATGTAGCCGTCAGCACCGCTTTGCTTGAGAAAGTTCTCGCGATCGCCCTCCATTGCGTGGGCTGTCACTAGGATAATAGGTAAAGAGGCTGTTTGCGGATCGGATTTCAACATTTGTGTAATTTTGATACCATCAACAGACTTACCTTCGTAAACACTTCGAGACAAAGAGACATCCATCAAAATAATGTCAACTTCCCCTGTTTGGGCAAAATTCATGACCTCTTCCACATTTTCCGTATGCTTCACGTCTAAGCCACCTCGCTTGGTCAAAATCTTGGAAAAAACGCGAGCATTAATGAGATCGTCTTCGACAATCAAGACAGTTTTCATGTTTAATTTTATTTTTGATAGCTTATGTTAACTAATAAGGTATTTATCTGCACACAGATGTGAGGGGGATTACCACCTCAAGGCAAGACCGATATGTAGGTACATCCTGGGAAATAAACAATATGGACATCCGTCATCAAGGATAATACTACTGCTTACTATCCTATGACTATCAAGATTTTGTAATGAAAAGCATTTCATCCGTTATGCTGTGGTTGCTACAGTCTTCAGTTACAGCGACTTTTGTGTAGTGAAAATTCAGGGAAAAAACTCATGGCAAAACAGTTAAACCTTCTCCCCACGGGACAGGTCATTACCACAGCCCTGCATACTGAGATGCAGCGGTCTTACCTAGAATATGCCATGAGTGTGATAGTTGGGCGGGCGTTACCAGACGTGCGTGATGGCTTAAAACCAGTTCATCGACGAATTTTGTATGCCATGCACGAACTAGGTCTGACTCCGGATAGACCTTATCGTAAGTGTGCCCGTGTTGTGGGAGATGTGCTGGGCAAATATCACCCCCACGGCGACCAAGCAGTTTACGATGCTTTGGTGAGGTTGGTACAAGATTTTTCCAGCCGCTATCCCTTACTGGCAGGACATGGGAACTTCGGAAGTGTAGATAATGATCCCCCAGCAGCGATGCGCTATACAGAAACGCGCCTCGCGAGTATTAGTCACGAGGGAATGCTGGCGGAAATTGGCGAAGAAACGGTGGAATTTGTTGGTAACTTTGATAATTCCCAAGAAGAACCAACTGTACTACCAGCACAGTTACCATTCTTGTTGCTAAATGGTTGTGCTGGAATTGCTGTAGGGATGGCAACAAATATTCCACCGCACAATTTAGCAGAATTAGTGGATGGGTTGATTGCTTTAATTGACAACCCCGATTTACCCGATAAAAAATTATTCGAGTTAATTCCAGGACCTGATTTTCCCACAGGTGGCGAAATAGTTGGAGATGCTGGGATTCGTGAGGCATACACCACAGGCAAAGGTAGTATTTTGCTACGGGGAGTTGGTCAAGTAGAAGAGGTTGCAGCTGGACGGGGTGGCAAGCGGCGGACAGCAATTATCGTGACGGAATTGCCTTACCAAGTAAATAAAGCTGGTTGGATTGAGAAAGTCGCGGAATTGGTGAATCAAGGTCGTATACAGGGAATTGCGGATCTTCGGGATGAGAGCGATCGCTCCGGAATGCGCGTGGTAATTGAATTGAAACGCGATGTTAACCCCCAAGAACTTCTGCAAAATTTGTACCACCAAACCGCTTTACAAACAAACTTTGGCGCAATTCTTCTGGGCTTGGTAGATGGACAACCACGCCAGCTCAACCTACGTCAGCTGTTGCAGGAGTTCTTGAGTTTTCGAGAGCAAACTCTCTCGCGTCGCTACACTCACCAGTTAGAAAACGCAGAAAGTCGGCTACGTTTAGTGGAAGGTTTACTCGTAGCACTCTCGCATCTTGATGAGGTTGTTGGGATTTTACGGCATGCGGCTGATGGCAGTACTGCAAAAATGAGCTTACAAAACCAACTCAATTTGAGTGAGGTACAAGCGGATGCAATTTTAGCCATGCCAATGCGACGCCTCACAAGTTTGGAACAGCAGAACTTACGCAAGGAATTTGAAGAGTTAAATGAGCAAATTCAGTTATTGCGAACGTTACTGGGCGATAGACGGGAATTATTGAAATCACTGAAAAAAGATTTGCGAAGTCTCAAGCGCAAATATAGTGATGAACGGCGGACAAAGATACTCAGGGGAGTTTCGGACGCAAAAAAACAGGATCAGGCAGAAAATCCCAAATCCCCAATCGAAAATCCCAAACCTGAAGTGCCTTCAGAAGAAGTTGTTTTAGAGTTTACGCACCGGGGGTATGTACGCCGTCAATCCGTTAGCTCCTCAACAAGGAAGGCAAAAACTGACAATAGCATATCGGATCATGACTTCATTATTCAAACTGCTTCAACCGATACGGAAAAAGATTTGCTAGTACTCACCAGTGGTGGCAAAGTCTACCCGATTAAAGTGGGAGATATTCCCTCCACAAATGGGCGTTCTGCAAGGGGAACACCATTGATAACTTTGCTCACTAACACCGCTCAAGGTACTCAAGAAACTGTTGTCAACCGCTTTTTATTGCCAGAAAATTCAGAACGTGCTGAGATAGTTCTCCTGACTAAGCAGGGAAGAATTAAGCGCCTTTCTCTTACAGAATTTATTAATCTCACTCGTCGCGGAATCACAATCTTAAAACTTAAAGATGACGACGAATTGTTATTTACTCAGTTAATAACTACAGGTGAACCAATAATTTTAGCTAGTTCGGGTGGGCGAGTGTTAAAGTTTGAGGCAAATGACGAACAACTTCCTGTTATGGGTCGTACTGCTATGGGTTTACAGGCTTTACGCTTGCGCTCTTCTGAGGTTATGGTGGGTTGTGTCACTTCTTCGACAGAGAACAATTTGTTACTGGTGACTCAACTAGGATACGCCAAAAGCATCTCGACTAATACTTTGCGACTAGCTAAACGTGGTGATCTTGGTACTCAAAGCATTAAATTTGCCAGTAAAACTGACTCTCTCGCTGGTATAGTACCTGCCCCAACCAACGCTGAAGTGTTGCTTGTGACTAATCATCAGCGAACAGTACGTCTTGGTGTAGATACAGTACCATCCTTGGGTAGAGATGGCACGGGTGAAAATGTCCTTCAACTCAACCGTGATGAAAAAATTATCGCGATCACTGAACTGCGTTCTTAGAGATTAGGAAGGCGAGAAAAAAAATGCTTATAAATCCTGATGAACCCCTGTTCGATTTTATCGCATTGTCAAAATCTCCCCAGCAAAGCAGGCGGGGAGGGGTATAACTCAATACGGTTGCAGTTAAGAGAATGGCAGGTTGGGGAGCCACTTGCGGTGGGCTTTCCCTCCTTTTGGCAAAGTGGCGTCGCCGTCAAGAGCGGACTAAGCCGTCATTGGCTCTGGCTCCCTAACCTTCGCCAGTATTAGTTTTTAGCCTTATCTGAACCGTATTGGGGTATAACTAATTAGCCGAACCTGATCTATAGCGCTCAAGTTGGGATGGACTTTTTGCCCGGATTCCTTTCGCACAGCGTTCGGTAGGAAATAATCGGCTCCGGTGGTCAATCTTTCTCAGCTTATTAGACAAGCGCCTAACCTATGCCTAATTGAACTATATGAGGATTATAGTTTTTGTTTATTATTCTGATAAATATAAATAATACAAAATAATTGCCAAAAAATGCCAAGTGTGTGTGATAAATCTTAAATAAGCTGTTATATTAATTTACATAAGGTAACAAACATTATAAATTATAGTTAGGAGTTCCAATCATGCAAGACACAACAAAAATTACTGCTCCTGTTATGGAAGATCGTAATGCTTGGCGTTGGGGCTTTACCCCACAAGCGGAAATCTGGAATGGTCGTTTGGCAATGATTGGCTTCTTGGCTGCAGCTCTGATTGAACTGTCCACAGGTCAAGGGTTTCTACACTTCTGGGGCATCCTGTAAATATTGCTCTTGTTCAACGTTATATAAATGCAAAACCTGGAAGTGCTTGACTTCCAGGTTTTTTAACAATCTTTACCATGGGTTGTTTCGTTAATGATTTTGACAGCCATTTAAACAAAATATTCCCAGGCTGAGCCTGGGAACTATGTAAAATCATTTATTGTTATCAGTAAATACAAACAATAAACAACTAATTAATTTAGCGGATATACTCTTTAAGAACGCTATTGCGATTCGGGTGACGTAACTTACGGAGTGCCTTCGCCTCAATTTGACGAATTCGTTCGCGAGTCACGTTAAAAATTTGTCCTATTTCTTCCAGAGTCTTCATCCGACCATCATCCAATCCATAC
The DNA here is from genome assembly GCA_029379215.1 of Rhizonema sp. PD37. Classification (GTDB taxonomy): domain Bacteria; phylum Cyanobacteriota; class Cyanobacteriia; order Cyanobacteriales; family Nostocaceae; genus Rhizonema. Next base: position 18,766 of record JAQYWO010000021.1, on the reverse strand, counting down.
CGCAGTCTGAGAACATCTCTTTCGCGAGGGCTGAGACTATCAAGAACTTTTTCCAAATCTTCTCGCAAAAGATTTTTGGAAACTTGGTCTTCAGGTGTCTCACCATCCGACTCAATAAAATCACCCAATCGAGAGTCTTCTTCTTTCCCAATAGGTGTTTCTAGTGAAATCGGCAGTTGCGCGGATTTAGCAATAAACCGCAGCTTCTCAATAGTCATTTCCATTCTTGTGGCAATTTCTTCTTCAGTGGGTTTGCGGCCCATCTCTTGAGAAAGCAGCTTGGTCGTTTTCTTAATCCGAGAGATTGTTTCGTAGAGGTGAACTGGAAGGCGGATCGTGCGCGATTGGTCGGCGATCGCACGAGTAATTGCCTGACGAATCCACCACGTAGCGTATGTAGAAAACTTATAGCCCTTTTCGTGGTCAAATTTTTCAGCCGCACGAATCAAACCGAGACTGCCTTCCTGAATTAAATCTTGGAAGGATAGACCGCGATTCATGTACTTCTTGGCAATTGAGACTACCAGGCGCAGGTTAGATTGCACCATCTTGTCTTTTGCTCTGCGACCGATATGTAGGCGATAACGAAATTGTGGCAACGGCAATTGTACCGCTTCTGCCCATTCACTGTGTGCGGGTTCTCGTTCTAACTGCTGGTACAGCTTCTCGTAGACTCGCTCTAATTCCAGTAAATCGGCAATTTTCCGTGCCAATTCAATTTCTTCGTCTGCCCGAAGCAGGCGAATTCGACCAATTTCTTGTAAGTAAAGGCGAATCGAGTCTTCGGTGTAATGCTTTTTCTTGCTTTGTGACCGACGACGCGATTTAGCGGCTTTTCCAGACTTTGCGTCGTCCTCATCAGACTGAGATCCTAAAAATTCATCAATTTCGCCTTCGTCTGCAATCAGCAAGTCCTCTTCATCGAAAGAGAGTTCCTCCAACTCGATCTCAGGCTGATTCATCATTTCTAGATCAGGCTGATACTTAATATTTTCGAGTACGTTATTAGCCTGGTTCATGCCGCGTTCCTCATGCTCCTTGCAGAATCAATTACTCAAGACAGATATATTAACCGCTCTTTCGGTAGCTATTTGCTTAACCGTTACGAGGGTTTTGGCTGATTTGCCATAACTGCGATCGGACATTTTACGTTTTTTAAGGAAGACTCTGAATGTAAGTCTCAAGTCTTCAAGCCTACTTGCGATGGAAGCTAAAGCGCTTAGGTAAAAGTTGCATCTCTAACTTCGTTTAACAGCACAACCAAGCTTCAGGCAGGAATTTCTCTCTAAAGGATGCAGTTACTGCTTTAGAGGTCAGTTCACCTCCTTAATTACCGCTATTCTATGTTGTCTAGCAACATAACGTTAATTAGCTGGTCTATAAAAGACTCTGGTTGCTAAAAAAATTATCAATTCATACAAACGAATATAACTCTTGGGGGATTTTTTTTGGAAAGGCTGTTCCGATTGTAGCCTGTTTCACAGAAATTGCACTCTTTTTATGTGTTGACTATGAAGTCTTTAAATAAAGTAGCGCCTTTTTTGTTTGCACTCAGATTGAGAATGGTCATCTTCACCTCAAATGTTCTCCGAATAGGATTGTAATTGCAGTAGTACGGTCATCAATTTCATACTTAAGTATACTTGCCTATGCTGCTTCTATGGTATTCCGCAAAACATTAATTACTTAGAAACAACGCATTTTATGTTAACTCAACTAAGAAAGTGAATGCGTCTATGTTTACACTTCTTTCATAAGTTGGGGACGCCCTAGAGAAAAATTCTTCTCTTATATAGCTACTTTACAGCAAATAGCAAGCTTGAGGCGTTTTTCCAGTATACGCTCTTCAGGCACTTGCAAGGGGTCATGATAGGACTTCTAGGGAAGCACTCCATTCCTTCACAATTAGCCGTTCGGCGAATAAGCGCTGTGCTTAACCAATTTGATTCTAATCACAAGTTAGCGCAAAGAGTGAAATTTCAACCCTATGAAACTTGACAAACTGTTTTTATTGTAGACAAGGATGTTTTAATCAACTAAAAAAGAATTTAACACTCAAGAATATTGATAGTAACCCACAAGAGTACAAATTCGTACGGGATACATGCAAAATATACAGTCGAATGGCAACATGACCTGAAGAAACGTTTTTCCAAAAGTACCTAACTCTAGCTGAGAGAGGAAACTATAACTAAGCAGTTAGAAACCATGCCTCTTGAACCGGAACGGTTATATGAAGCGCATTTGAACTTGATAATGGTTTTGCTGAACATATTCACTACTTGTGGTGTTGAGCATCACATATAATTAAATATACCAAGTAAAAAAGTTACCAACGATATTATCAATATATTCCACATTTATATGAGCGAATATATTGTTATTGTTAATACTTTTAACATAAACATTTAGCCGCTTGATTTTTCTATGGCCAAAACATACTCAAATATGAGAAACCCGAAAAATGGGAACGCTTTCAATCCGGTAAGTCTGTGTTCTTGAGGCAGGGGAGGAAAAATCAGTTCTTTCCCCTTGTACCCATAGCTCAAGAATTGTTCTTTGAACTGCTTACCTCAAAAAACTTGCTTTTCTTTAAGCGCTCGTCTTAGCTAAGTGCTTACTTGACTGTACCTGAACTCCGGCTCATTCTTCGAGCTTATATATCTAGATCTAGAAGATTGAGTTTCGAGCCGTAGGTTTCTATAAACTCACGACGTGGAGCAACGCGATCGCCCATCAAAATCGTGAAAATGCGATCTGCTTCTGCTGCATCCTCAATTTCCACTTGTTTGAGGGTACGAGTTTCTGGGTTCATAGTGGTTTCCCAGAGTTGTGCTGGCATCATTTCCCCCAAACCTTTAAATCTTTGAACAGTGTAATTAGCGTTGTCAGGAAACTCGTTGCGGACGAGGTTTTGTAATTCGCGTTCGCTGTAACAATAGTAGTGATTGCGTCCGCGCTCTACTTTAAATAATGGCGGACAAGCAATGTAAATGTACCCTTGCTCAATCAAGGCTCGCTGATAGCGATAGAAGAAAGTTAGTAACAAGGTTCTGATGTGCGCTCCATCAACGTCAGCATCCGTCATAATGACTATTCGATGATACCGCAGTTGAGAAGCGTCGAATTCTTCACCCTTAACACCTAAACCCAGAGCAGTGATTAACGACTGGATTTCGGTGTTCTTGTAAATTTTTGTATCATCCGTCTTTTCAATGTTAATAATTTTCCCACGTAAGGGGAGAATGGCTTGGAATTTGCGATCGCGTCCTTGCTTGGCACTCCCACCTGCACTATCCCCTTCTACAAGATAAATTTCTGACTCTTTAGGATCTCGAGTACTGCAATCTGCCAATTTTCCTGGTAAGGGAGAAGATTCTAATACTGATTTACGCCGCACGATTTCTCTAGCATGACGAGCGGCTTCTGCAGCTTTGAAAGCTTGGATAGCTTTATCTAAAATGGAATCAGCGATACCAGGGCGAAATTCTAGGTACTCGTTAAGAGCTTCTCCCACCAGAGAATCCACAATCCCCCGTACTTCTGTGTTCCCGAGTTTGGTTTTGGTTTGCCCTTCAAATTCTGGATCTGGAACTTTGACGGAAATAACGCCAGTCAAACCTTCACGAACGTGTTCGCCACTGAGGTTGGGCTCATTTTCTTTAAGTTTGTTGCGCTTGCGAGCGGTTGCATTTAAGGTGCGAGTGAGAACCGCCTTCAAACCCTCCAAGTGCGTACCACCATCAACAGTACGAATATTATTGGCAAAACCCAACACATTATCTGTGTAAGCATCAACACACCACTGTAATGCCACTTCCACTTGTACGTGATTGCGTTCTCCGGTTACAAAGACAATTTCCTCATGCAGTGGCTGTTTGTCGCTGTTCATGTAGGCTATGTATTCTCTTATCCCACCTCTGTACTCGTAGGTTTCTACTTTGGGTGTACCACTTTTGAGGAGTTCCAAGCGGTGATCGGTAAATGTAATTTTGACGCCGGCATTCAAATATGCTAACTCCCGCAGACGACTTGCTAGAGTGGTATAATCAAACTCAGTGTCTGTCGTAAAGATTTCGGGGTCTGGCTTGAAGGTGATAGAAGTACCTGTACGGTCTTCTTTAATTGGCTCAATTTGCAGTTCTGTTACGGGAATACCCCGTTCATAGCCCTGAGTATGAACCTTTTTATCTCGCCAAACGGTAACATCTATCCTCTCAGATAAAGCATTGACTACAGAAATACCAACACCGTGCAAACCTCCAGAAACTTTGTAGCCACCATTGCCAAATTTTCCGCCGGCATGCAGTACGGTTAACACTGTTTCCAGCGCTGATTTTCCTGTTTGGGGATGAATATCAGTAGGAATACCCCGACCATCGTCTGTCACTGTTACAGAACCATCAGCATTGAGTTCTACCTCCACATGAGTGCAGTAACCCGCCAAAGCCTCATCCACGGAGTTGTCCACCACTTCGTATACTAAATGGTGAAGTCCTCGCGGACCGGTAGTACCAATGTACATCCCCGGTCGTTTGCGGACGGGTTCCAGACCTTCCAGAACTTGAATCTGAGCGGCACTGTAACTACTCGTCATGAATCATCTCCTATTTCTTGGTTTGAAGTCGCTAAAAAGGCGTAGAGTACGAAAACACTCCAAAATTCTAACACAAAAGCCTTGCTGGCGACTTTAGAGGACTCTGAAGAGAAATTTATTTGGGGGATATACCCTTGTTCATAGTTAGTTGTTAATGGTTCTTAGTGCTTTTTGACAAATAACAACTAACCACTAACAACTAACAACCAACTACTAACAAATGACTAAATTAATTGTGATTTGTGGCGCAACGGCGACAGGTAAGTCGGGATTAGCTTTGGCTTTAGCGGCACGATTGGGTTGTATGATCATTAGTGCGGATTCACGACAGGTGTACCGTAATTTTGATATTGGCACGGCTAAACCAACAGCAGATGAGCAAAAGTTAGTACCGCACTATCTCATTAATATATGCAACCCAACTGATACAATGACAGTGGCTGACTACCAACAGCATGCTCAAACGTTAATTTCTTCTCTTAGCTCCAAGGGAGGAGAGCGCCCCTATTCAAGAGCCTGTCCCACTCTTCCCCTCCTAGTAGGTGGTACTGGTTTATATATTCGCTCTGTGACACGGGGTATGAAAATTCCGAGAGTAGCACCACAGCCGCAACTGCGATCGCAGTTAGAATCTCTCGGGCAATACCAACTTTACACCATGCTGAAACAAGTCGATCCGGTTGCCGCACAAAAGATCCATCCCCACGATCTAGTGCGAACTTTAAGAGCATTGGAAGTATTTTATGTTACAGGTTCTCCACTCTCCGCGCAACAAGGCGAAAACCCTCCAAACTATCCCATCCTACAAATAGGTTTAGATTGCGACTCTGCTCACCTTACCCACCGCATTGCCCGACGAACAGAGAAAATGATTGCAGATGGCTTAGTGGCAGAAGTCGAATATCTTTGCCAGAAATACGGCAGCGACTTACCTTTACTAAAGACTTTAGGGTATCAAGAAATCAAGCAATATTTAGCTGGAGAAATTTCTTTAGATAAAGCTCAAGAATTAACAGTTTTGCACACGCGCCAATTTGCCAAGCGACAACGCACTTGGTTTAAAGCATATCCGGAAATTGAGTGGTTTGATACTGAGAGTACTGATTTGGTAGAAAAAGTGTGGCAACGAGTGCAGGAGTTTATCTCTTAATAGCCGAATGCTGCTTAGGAAAGTAAATTTATAACTCTAACCAGATTTGTCTCATTTAAATAGCATATTTGAAAATGAACTCTATAATAAAAATCATATTATTTACTTCTCTTATCCTCAACATTCTGTTTTTTATCTTGGTAGCTTTCTTTGTTCAAAGAAAAGGAGGTTTATCATATTTGACAGCTAAAGTTTTTCAGAAAGTTAATTTTGATAATTCAGGCAAAACTGTTTACCATCCTGCATATCTCCATAAAAAAAGCCAGTTTGAGACACTACCTAAATCAGACTTAGAAATTATTCTATTGGGTGATAGCTTAACTGATGAAGGCGAATGGACAGAATTGTTGGGAACAGAGATAAAAAAACGTGGTATTGGCGGTGATACAACAGATAGAATGTTAAATCGCCTAAACGAGATAGTAGAGTCCCATCCAAAAAAGATTTTTTTAATGGTTGGTATTAATGACTTGATAAATGAGGGGAGAACTGTGGAAAAAACTGCGGAATACTACAAAATGATTCTTGCTGTTTTTCGTAACAAAATACCAAAAACAGAAGTCTTTATTCAAAGCGTTTTACCTATAAACAATCAAGTGACTCGTCATTGGCAAAACGTTAACAAAGTAGTTGAACTGAATTCGCACTTAATAGATTTGGCTAAATATTTTGGATATCAATACATAGATGTGTATTCTCATTTATCAGACTCTCAAAATCAATTAGATTCTCAATATACATTTGATGGAGTTCATTTAAATGGTCAAGGATACTTAGTTTGGAAAGAAGTTATTCAAAAATATGTCCAGTCTTAGATACCCGAATAAGAGCAAAATCGGGTATATCGTTTGACAGTCATTTTTATAATGTCTCCGGATCAATACCCATTGCCCGAAGTTGTTCTGCTAGTAGTTTCGCACGTTGTTCGGCGTGTGTAACACGTTGTTCGGCTTGGGTAGAGCGTTCATCTCCAGTCAGCAAAACAGTTCCATCTTGGTAACACCAGCGTAGCCAAACATCGTGTCTCCCTTCAAATTTTCCTTGCCACAAGGTCACCCCTAACCCAACTTGCTCTAACCAAGTTTCTTGAGTTTCAAAGTAGCGCCTTCCCCTAAGTTCATAAACACGTAGTACTTGTCCTAATTGCTGAGTCGGATCATAGACTATATAGTAACTGACTCGCATCTGTTCATAAATTCTCAGTTTTTTTCCCAGTTCATCACCTTCTTTATTCGAGACAATTTCAATCACTACTTCTGGTGGTTTACCAAACCGCCAAACCATATAACAACGATTTTGCTTCTCCCACCAGTTTTCAGGCACTTGTACATCAAAGCTCAGGAAAACATCAGGTACAATAGCAGGCTCACCGTCTGTATGGTATATGCCAACATTAGCTGCTGCTAAAACAGTCTGCTCCTGTAAAGAACTGTAAAGAATGCCAACTAAAAGGCGTTGTTGTTTTTCCGAGCCGAAATTGTCCACAGGCGTATCATCTTCAGTAACTAGCTTCTTTGCATCTGGTACATAATAATCGTCATCAGTGAGCAAAACTTGCTTAACCATGAGTTTTTCCACCACTTGAGAGCATTATTTTTAGGTTAGTTCATCCGCCGACATCGGAGAGAAGGAGAACAAATGGGATCGTTTATCTTACTTTCCTTGTTGGGAGTAGCTTTTCAAAAGTTAATATGGCGTGCTTTGGTTGTTATGTGTAGTGACAAACAATATTGCTCGTTGCTCCCACTTGAGTGCAATTCTTGTAACAATAGTAATTACAGCTATTAATTTCAGTTGGCATGACACCATAACAAAAACTCTCAGAAATTATCTCAACTTTAAACGTTCTGTATACATCTACCTTTAACTGTAAAAAATGATGCTCCTCCAAGATAAACAACAACGTAATTGGAAACCTATCATCAAGCAATTTGAAGCTGTTCTTGGTAAAAAGGGTGTGGTGCAACACCGAGAAGAACTTCTGACTTATGAGTGTGATGGACTAACAAGTTATCGCCAAACTCCTGGTGTGGTGGTGCTGCCAAGAACGACAGAACAAGTTGCCGAAGTGGTGAAGATATGCGATCGCCACGCCATTCCCTTTATCGCACGAGGCTCTGGTACTGGTTTATCAGGTGGGGCGCTACCGATAGAAGATTGCGTGTTAATTGTTACTTCTTTAATGCGGCAAATACTACACGTTGATTTAGAGACTCAGCGTGTGGTTGTGCAACCTGGAGTCATTAACAACTGGGTTACCCAAACAGTCAGTGGTGCTGGATTTTACTACGCTCCTGACCCTTCCAGTCAAATAATCTGTTCTATTGGTGGCAATGTTGCGGAAAATTCTGGTGGGGTGCATTGCCTGAAGTACGGTGTCACGACTAACCACGTTTTGGGCTTAAAAGTAGTTCTTCCGGATGGTTCAATTGTAGACGTGGGTGGACAGATTCCGGAAATGCCCGGTTATGACTTGACGGGTTTATTTGTTGGTTCTGAAGGAACTCTCGGAATTGCCACAGAAATTACTTTACGAATTCTCAAAAGTGCTGAATCGATTTGTGTCCTTCTGGCAGATTTTACCAGCATTGAAGCCGCAGGAGCGAGTGTTTCTGATATCATCAGTGCCGGAATTATTCCTGGTGGTATGGAAATTATGGATAACATCAGCATTAATGCTGTGGAAGATGTCGTTTGTACGAACTGTTATCCCCGCGATGCGACTGCTATTTTGTTAATAGAAATTGACGGATTAGCAGTGGAAGTCGCGACAAATAAACAGCGAGTTACAGAAATTTGTCAACAAAACGGTGCGCGGAATATGACGACGGCAAGTGACTCCGAACAGCGCTTGAAATTATGGAAAGGACGTAAAGCAGCTTTCGCCGCAGCCGGACATATCAGTCCAGATTATTATGTACAAGATGGTGTGATTCCGCGTACTCAATTACCATATGTGCTGGGTGAAATTGAAGCCTTAAGTCAAAAATCTGGTTATCGAATTGCCAATGTGTTTCATGCTGGCGATGGTAATCTTCACCCACTGATTCTTTATGATAATTCTGTTCCCGGAGCATTAGAAAAGGTTGAAGAAGTTGGGGCAGAAATTCTAAAGCTTTGCGTTAAAGTCGGTGGTAGTATTTCTGGTGAACATGGCGTTGGCGCGGATAAGAAATGTTTTATGCCAGATATGTTTACTGAAACCGATCTAGAAACAATGCAATGGGTGAGGCAGGTTTTTAATCCCAAAGGTTTAGCAAATCCCGGAAAGATTTTTCCCACCCCTCGCACCTGTGGCGAAGCCGCAAATGCTATGAATGCTAGTGCCAAAAAGTTTGAACAATTAGAAAGGTTTTAAGAAAGATTGATTGGTTGACTATTTGAGCATGCCAGTAGGGGCGAACGGCTGTTCGCCCTCTTAAAGTGTTGTAGTTAATCCAATTGAGAAGCGCTATATGCTCACAAACTTAGAATTTCTGTTGGTGATTGTGTTCATGATTTAGAAATCATTGCTAAAACTGCATATCCTCAAGAGTTAAGCAATCGTGTTCAATACTTACCTTTGTAAGTACGGTTTTAAAAAGCTGAATACAATGCCTATAAACCACAAATTTCTGGGGATTTCCCTACTGCATTTTCTCAAGCAAAACTATAGACATCTCCAGAAATCATGTAAGGGCGAACAGCCCTGACGCTCGAAGACTCGCTAACGCTGCGCTAACGGGTGACGCTCGCAAGCTCGCTCTAAGCGAAGCTATGCCGCAGGCTTTACGCTGCGAAGATCGCAGTCCCCTACGGAGGGAAACCCTCCTGTAGGGCTGTCTCACCGTGACGCTCGAAGACTCGCTAACGCTACGCTAACGCCCCTACCAATGGTTTTGACGAACGCATAATTTATTTTTGGAGATGTCTTATATACTGCTTCAACACATCATTGAGCAAGTCACTCAACTCAACCTCCTTTGCTTCCGCTCGCTTGGCAAAAAATTTCACTACCTCATCAGCCAAATAAATAGGCACTTTAAACGTCACATCCTCACGGTAAAACTTTCCTCGCTCCGCTCCCGAAAAATCATATTCAGGCTGCATTATACTCCTCGCTCATACTGTTGAATTTCATGTCGAGTCGCCTTCCGCACTGAAATAATCCGAATCTCTACTCTGTTATGTTCTACTTGATCAAACGTATGTACCACCACTAAATATTGCCCACCTGTCGTCTGCCCCAAAGTAATCCAGCAATCATCATCCAAACTGTGTGCCTTATCAAACACTGTCATCATCGCTGGATCTTTGAATATCTGAGTTGCTTGTTGAAAGCTTTGGTATAAGTACAAATATTTGATATGATTCACTCATGGTTCTGTCCTATAATCCAATAAGAGTTTCAACATCTTTATCTATTAACCATTCTATTAGTCTGGTGTCTACAGGCAGATTAGTGAAATGGAAGACAACTTTCTTAGCTTTTGTGGGCAGTTCATTGCCTTCAAGATCAAAAAAGTACTCTTGACAATCAGACAGAAACCTGATACTAACTGCAATGCCCAAAATTAAAATATATATATAGATAAATATAAAAAGTATGATTAATTTTAGTCCTTCAAAAAGTTATGATGCTGACGCTTCTAAGTTAAGTTATAGTGTGCTAGTTGAAAATGAGCAAGATGGTAGATTTAGTGCAGTTGTGCTAGGCTTATCAGACTGTAAAAGTTTAGGAAAAACTGAGAATGAAGCTTTGGAAAACTTACAGCAGCTTTTACAAAACCGTTTACAGAATTCAAAAATAGTTACTCTAGAAATAGATTCATCCCAAACAGATAATCCTTGGATGAAGGTAGCGGGTATGTACAAGGATAACTCACTTTTTGATGAGGTAATGGCTGATATAGAAGTAGAACGTCGTAAACTTGATGCAGAAATGGAGAAATATTATAGACACAACGATACAGAAGACGAGGTAAAGTGACTGTTATTTGGGTACTGGATACAGACCATTTATCGCTTTTTCAAAGAGAACATCCAATTGTTAAACAGCGGCTCAATCAAATTAGTTTTGCAAATACAGCCATAACAGTTGTGACATTAGAAGAGCAAATGAAAGGGTGGCTAAATGTTATTAATAGGTATAATGAGCAATCATCACAATCTGAAAAACTGATATTAGCTTACAAAGGATTAAGAGATGGGGTGGAATACCTTAACAAGCTGAAATTACTTGATTTTAACCTGCCTGCCTATGATTCCTATCAAGAATTAATTAGTCAGAGAATTCGCATAGGTACGAGAGATTTACGTATTGCTGCAATCGTACTCTCCATAAATAGTATTTTGGTGACACGCCATACTAAAGATTTTGCAAAAGTCCCTAATTTACAAATAGAAGATTGGACAATATCTTAAAGCGATCGCTCGATATTCCGTAAGAATAGCCATGCGGCGACGATTGCGGCGAAGCGAAGCTAGAACGCTCACAACAATATAAGTCTTTCCACTAAGCTAAATTCTAAAATAATTTACAAATAAAACTTTTGTACTATTTTTGTACTAAAATCGGGTTTGTACATTTTGAATAAATATTCTTGGCATACGACAGCATTTGCCGATTTTTGACATCTGAGTATCCATTACCTTTTGTACAATGGTTGCTTAACTCGCCAGAAACAAATATTCAGGTTTTATCAACAGAATTAAGCGTGGAACCAATTCGATCTGATGCTTTATTCAAACTACCAGATCTAGGTAGCATCTTTCATTTGGAGTTTCAAACTGTTCCGAAATCAAAACCATCTCTCCCTATGAGGATGCTGGATTACTGCTCTTATCTATGTCAAAGCATATCCAAATATAGGCCGCCCCAAAAAGCATGAATTTTGAAACCTTACCATCTGCCTCAAAAGAAAATAAGGCTTGATTACCATCGCACGTAGCTTCGTGCCGGAGGCAATCAATAATCGCGAAATATAATACCAATTTAAAAAATGTTTGCAACACATGAATCAATCGCAAGGGCGAACAGCCGTGACGCTCGAGGACTCGCTCTAAGCGAATCTATGCCGTAGGCTTTACGCTACGAAGATCGCCCCTACATGAGGATCTGTCGTATTCTTTTTTCAAATTGGTATAACTATATAAAGTAGAAAAAACATCCTGGCGCAGAGTGTGTAGGTTGAGCTTTGGTAACACTCAACCCTACGACAATTTCTCACCAAACTTAGGCTATTTTAGCTGCTTGCTTCTTCTGAGATTTTGCTAACTCGTTTGGAGCAAATGCGCCATTTTCTGTAATGATTGCTTTAATCAGATGTGCTGGTGTCACATCAAACGCTGGATTATAAAATTCTGCACCCTTTGGTGTGATGATAGTGTCGCCAATTTGATAGATTTCCTCTGATTGTCGCTCCTCAATGGGAATTTGGCTGCCATCGGGTAAGGAAAAATCAATAGTGGAAAGGGGTGCTGCGACAAAGAAAGGAATATTATGCGCTTGGCTTACGAGTGCTAAACTATACGTACCTATTTTGTTCGCTGTGTCTCCATTGGCGGCAATTCTGTCAGCACCGACTACCACAGCATGAATTAAACCCTGTTTCATGCAATGCGCTGCCATACTATCAGTAATAACCGTAACTGGAATGCCTTCTTGGACACATTCCCAAGCAGTAAGTTTTGCACCTTGTAGCCGTGGGCGAGTTTCGTCAGCAAAGACACGCACCAAACGCCCTTCACGAAAAGCGGAACGTACCACACCTAAGGCAGTACCGTAACCTGCAGTTGCTAGCGCACCAGCATTGCAATGGGTGAGAATTGTCAGCTTTTCTGGGGTATTAGGTAAAACTGCCAAACCATGATCGCCGATCGCCTCACACGTTTGCAAATCTTCAGCATTGATAATTTTGGCAGTTTGCAACAGAATTTCTTTGATTTCTTCTACCGTTCCCAGCGCTTCGTAAGCAGTTTTGAGCATTCGCGATATTGCCCAAAACAAATTGACTGCTGTTGGACGAGTAGAACGCAACATCTGGGCGACTTTTTCCAGACTGTTCAGAAACTCATTGCGGTTGTGTGCCTCAATTTCTCTTGCTCCAAGATACATTCCGTAAGCTGCAGCAACACCAATCGCAGGTGCACCTCTGACAATCATGGTTTTGATCGCCCGTGCCATATCTTCGCTGCGATGAATTTCCACAAATGCGTACTCATTCGGCAAGCGGTTTTGGTCAATTAATGAAACAGAGTCGTTGTGCCAAATAACTGGATAAACTTGGTTTGTGAGAGAATTCATGGGATAATTTGTCATTTTGTCATGTTAATAATTTTACAAGTTTTGATAACTTTTTTATAGCTATGTTTGCTTTGTCACCCTTACCTACCAAGATTAGCGAGGCTGAGAAGTTGGATTTGACACCTGTTGCAATAAGTTGTCTGTATTGCTTGCCCACTGAGAATTTCCGAGATTTTTGTATAAATCTCTCGCATACTGCAATACCTGCACCGCCTGTGGATATTGCTTTAACTGGAGAAAAACTAATCCAGCGCCGTAATAGGCATTCGGATAGTTGGAGTTTCCCTGGGCAGATTGTCTAAAAGCTTCCAATGCTTCTTGTAACTTACCTTTACTCAAATATATTCCGCCAAGACTGTAGTAAGCTTCTGCATATTTAGGATTAATTTTCACTGCTTTGCGAAATGCGTCTTTTGCTTTATCCGGTTGATTTTTTTGGAGATAACATATTCCTGTGTGATAAGCAGGCTCTGGTGCATTCTGACTAAACTCTACTGCTTTTTTAAATGAAGCGATCGCTCGATCACAATCTCGTTGTTGCTCTTGTACCAACCCTAAATTATAGTAAGCAACTCCCAGTTTCGGGTCGATTTCCAATGCCTTTCGCAAGTAATCATTTGCCTGTTGCAAGTTATTGCCTTCTAACAACGCCCCGCCTAAATTGGCAAAAGCCAGAGCAAACTTGGGATCTGCTTGTGTTGCTTGATAAAATGCAATAGCCGCAGGTTGTAACTGCCCAACTTGTCGCAGTGCTAGCCCCAAATTGTAGTGCGCTGGGGCTAAATCTGGATCTAACTTAGTTGCTAGGCGAAAGGCAGCGATTCCTTCAGAGACTTTCCCGGAACTGATTGCCTGTAACCCTTCATTTAAAAAGTCCTCCGCGCTTTTCCCTGCATATTGTGCCAGAAGAAGAGGAGCGGGGGAGAGGGAGAGAGAGGGGGAGGCGAAGATAAAGCTGGCACTTAGTAACATGAAAGTCAGTGGTGCGCTGGGGAGATATTTGGAGAATACTCGCATTGCTTTTTTGTTAGGCAACATTGAAAGAGTGATGTTTACTTCACAAAGATTTGGACGCGATCACCATCTAAGTTTGCTGGTAGGCACTACTATAGCAGTTAGGGTGAACAAGGGGAAATAAACTCTTGTATCCCTTGCAATTGAGTAGCTGCAAATGTTTACAGTCTTTTTACAAAATTACAGCATAGATTTATATATTCTTTACCTGGAGTTTGAGTCTACTATCTTAAGATAGAGCTATATACAGGCAATAACTAAGTTAAACTCTATAAATCCCTAAAAGCAACGCCTCCAGAACTATCTGTAAAGGCGTTGCTTTTTTTAAGCTAAAGAGCTTATGTGGTAGTTTTTCACTTTGCTTTGGCGAACAATGATTCTAGTCCGGTATACGGCATCAAAGGTAGGATTTCAAATTTCAAAATTCCTGCTTCTGCCTCAGCTTGCACATGCGGCAACACTTGTTCGATTGAAATTCCTTCAACAACTCGTGCAATTACTAAAAACTGCATAATATCCTCATTAGACAAACTTCATTTTGGAACCGTGACAATAATTTTGCCGTTTTGCTGATTCGATTCCATATATCGATGAGCTTCCACAATCTGATTTAGAGTGAAAGTACGGTCAATAATGGGCACTAACTTTCCAGACTCCAACCCATTGTAAATATATTGTTTAGCATGTTCCAGCTTCACAGGATTGCTTGTGATTTCAAACAAGGTATAACCCTGCACTTTCAATCCTTTCTGCAATGCGGGAAACAATGGAAACGGGGTGACACCATCTGGACTCAGTGCACCATAGACAAAAATGGTGGCTCCCGGTGCAGTCGCATTCGCTAAGGTTTCCAGAAACGCTCCGGCAACTGCATCAAAAATTAGATTAACGCCTTTACCTTTGGTAATCTCCATGACTCGGCTCACTAAATCCTCTTCGTTGGTGACGATTACATCATCTGCACCTTTATCAAGCAGCATTTGTTTTTTGGCACTTCCACGAGTCGTGGCAATTGCGATCGCACCAGCAGCTTTGACAATCTGAATTGCTGAGTAGCCAACGCTACTACTCGCAGCCGTAATTAGAACGAAATCTCCTGCTTTCACCTGTCCATACTCGACGAGCGAACCGTAGGCAGTAATATATTGCATCCAAATTGCAGTACCCTCTTGAGGAGATAGGGTTTCCGGATAATGGGCAACAGCCATAGCCGGAACGATCGCACTTTCACCGTACACGCCGTATTTGCGCATTGAAAATGCTGGAATCGTACTTACGCGATCGCCAATCTGAAATCCTGTTACGCCACTGCCGATCGCATCGATAGTTCCCGAAGCCTCATAACCCAAAGTCGAAGGAAACTTTTCCGGCATTTCTAAATATTTGCCTGCGCGAAAACCAACTTCAGCTCGGTTCAAGCCGATCGCTTCGACTTTAAGCCGTACCTCTCCTTCTTTTGGATCGCTTAATGACTGTTCTTCGAGCTTGAGAACATCAGCATCTCCAAATTCATAAAACCGAACAATTTTTGGCATGACAAACTTCTTGCTTTGAGGGTTACTTTTAGAATAAGCATTTAGTAACAGGCTTTCTTTCCTGTTTTTGCTTTTTTTCAAATTCTTGCCAAATCTTATGGCTACTTTCTGGCAGTGCTATCGACTCGAAGATACTTGAACATGCCAGGAGAGGTGGACTAAATAGCCAAAAACTTTGCCAAACTTACCCAGAAATTTTTCAACAAACATTAGTGTGGAAAGTATCGGAGTTTGCCGAAATGATTGGAGTATCAGCAAGTACTCCTAGGCGCTCTTGAGAATGAAGGTAAACTCATCCCACTAACTCTTGGAAATTAATCCACACTTTATGTATCATTGGTACAGAACGTAAATTTTGTATATTTTTAGCAATTTGTACAAAATTTACATTTTTTTGGTAACATATATTCAATTTTATGATTAGCATAAGTGCAACAGACGCTCGTGCAAATTTCCAAGAGCTGATTAATCGTGCTGAGTACAGTCATGAACGGATTGTGATTCAACGTCATGGTAAAGATGCTGTAGCAATCATTAGTCTTGATGATTTAAAGCGTCTTGAGGCTATGGAAGACGCTATTGATTCGGAATTGCTCCGTCGTGCGGTTCAAGAAAACGATGGGTTTACTACCTTAGAAGCAATTACTGCTCTTCGAGGAGATGAGTGAACGTTATAGTTTGATGATTGCGAAGACTGCTGAAAAAGAGCTATTGAAATTACAACCAAAGTTCTACAAGCAAATTGCATCCAAAATTTTTTCACTTCAAAGTAATTGTCAACCTCACGATTGCAAAGCTCTAGAAGGATACGAAAACGGTTATCGCGTTGATCAAGGGGAGTACAGAATCCTTTATACAATTGATGAACAAAGCAAATTAATCCAAGTTTTTCGTGTTGGCAAGCGAAACGACGGAGAAGTGTACCGAAATTTGTAATTATAATTCCGCCATCACTTGAATGCTAATACAAGAAGAGCGTAGACAACTGCCGCGACTCGTAAAATCAACAAAATAACCTCATAGTATATGTTATGGGGTTTTTTCTGTGTGTAAGGTCATCTGCACTCATCGGCATGAGCCAATATTACTTCTGCCGATTGTTTAAGCGATCGCGATTGTGTTGCACCGTATCAGTATTTGTTACTTCAACGGGTATAGCACTCGAAACAGTTACTTAAGCGAATGTTTTCGCGATCGCCCTCCATTGCTCTCCAATGTGGCTTTAAGAACCAAAGCCATTTCACTACCCTCTTTCACAAATTCACAGGAGTCACTCCAAAAGCATATCAAACTCTTATTTAAGACTGCGGTCAACTTCCTAACATCTGTAAATTGTGTAAAGTAGCGTAAAGTCCCCCTTGACTCAGTAACTCTTCATGACTACCCTGTTCTATTAATTCTCCCCGCTTCAATACGAAAATTCGATCCACGTTGCGAATTGTTGATAAGCGATGAGCAATAATGATGGCAGTGCGTTCTACTAAAAGCTCATTTAAAGCCTTCTGAACTAAAGCTTCTGTCCCGACATCCAAACTTGCTGTCGCCTCATCTAGTACTAAGATTTGCGGATCGCGAATAGCAGCACGAGCAAAAGCCAAAAGTTGCTTTTGACCGCTAGAAATATTTGTGCCGCGTTCTCGAAGTTGAGTATCATAACCTTGAGGCAATTCTTCAATAAACTGAGCAACGTTGGTTCTTTCTGCCGCTTGTTGAATTTTGTCGAAGGTGTAGCCGTCTCCTAAAGTGATGTTGCTTTTCACATCACCAGCAAATAAAAAGCCTTCTTGTAAAATGACTGCCATGTAACGTCGCAATTCCGCTTGAGATACTTCTCGGATATCTATACCATCTACGAGAATGCGTCCTTTGCTCGGTTCGTAAAGACGACATAAAAGACGGATAATAGTACTTTTCCCCGCCCCTGTAGGACCAACTAATGCGACTTTCTCTCCAGGATGAATGGTAAAATCTAAGTCTTTGATCACATAATCGTCGTCTTTATAAGCAAACCAGACGTGTTCAAAGCGGATTTCTCCCCATGCAGATTTTGCAGTTTGGGATTCGCTATTCACATCTGGATCGTCAACAAACCCCAATCTCGAATCAAACATGGAGAATCTGGGATTGCTGCGATCGCGTATTTCTATTGGCTCTTCAAAAATTTCGCTAATCCGCTCTATTGCGGTAAAACCAGCTTGAATTGTCGTAAATTTTTCTGCAAACTGCCGTAATGGATCGAACAATCGTTGGGCATACAATACAAATGCGGATAATATGCCAAAAGTCAAGGTTTTTTGCAAAAGAAGAAAGCCACCAACCCATAAAACAGCGGCAATGGCAATAAGAGAAATCCATTCCAGTGTTGCCGAAACTGCCGAATCAAAAAAGATTGTGTTATCTACCTCTTGAATATAACGATTGTTGCTAGAGCGAAACAGCTCAGCATTAAATTTTTCGCGGCGGAACAACTGCACTACATTTATACCAGTCACATTTTCTTGCAGTTGGGAATTAAGCACGGATAGTTCATCCTTGGATTTGTAATTGGCTTTGCGGTACTGCTGCTGAAAGGAAATAATCAATGCTGTCACTGGAAACAGCATCAACAGCAACAACAAAGCCAGTTCCCACTGAATAGAAAACATAAAACCAGCTATTACCAGCAAAGTGAACAGATCTGCGACAATACCGATCGCCCCTGTGGAGAACACATCTCCCAAACCTTCCACATCACTCGTCAGCCTGGTAATTAATTTACCGACAGGTGTCGTGTCAAAAAAGCGCACTCCTAAAGATGTCACATGCTCAAACAGATCCTGACGAATTGCTGCGGTAAGCTGTTGCCCGACTTTCTGCACCAAAAAACCCTGAAAACCAGTGACGACTAATTGTATAATCACTGTGATTAGCAATAATCCTTCCAGAAGGTGTAGCCCTTGTAATAAAGAGAGATGCCTGAGAAACTCGTAAGTGCCAGGTTCGTTACGAACCAAGGATATTGCCTGCCCTATTAGTAGTGGTGGCAGGGCGTTAGCAACCGCCACTGGTACAAGCAGCAACATTGAGAACAGCAGTAGTCGTTGACTGCGACGGGCATAAGGTAGTAGACGCAAAAATAACCGCCAGTCATTTGCACTTCTACGAGATTTTGTATTAAATGTCTTTATTTTGGTATTGCTCATATA
>JAQYWO010000216.1 GCA_029379215.1 Rhizonema sp. PD37 | reverse complement strand
CTTATGTACTGTTTGCTGAAAAAGTTAGAAAAAAATAAGATATATATTGATTTCTAGGACTTACGTACTCTATAAATTTCTCATCTTCTACATTAAAGAAAATACGTCTCCTAATTTTGCTTCAACTCTCACTGATTTTTTAGGAAAGAGGAATATTATCAATTCTGAGTTAAGTGCCGAGAAAGGAAAATATAGTTAGACAAGAAGCAATACTGCAAGGGCTCTCGAAATTTGGCTGTTGAGGCAAGCTGTTTTTGAGCAGGGGAGGAAAAGAGAACTTATCCGAGCAGTATTGAGACAAGAAGTCTCTCAAGCATTGCCAAGTAAGCTTGAAGATTTCGGCGAAATCGTCATTATTCGATTCGGCTAAGTTGAAGAAGCGCGTAACTGTTGCCATGTAGACGGAAAAACTTGTGCTAAATCTTCAGCACTAAAAGAATGAAGTGCAGTAGCAATGGCTGAAGATAACTGTACCGTTCCTCTTTTTAGCAATGATGAAGGGGCAACTTTACAATCAGTATAGCACCGTTAATGATGCTGTAGAACAGCAAATACATGTTCAATATCATTATTAGGTCGAGGTAAACCTTCAGAACTAATTCATTATATAATTAATGCTGACTTTGCAACCTTCTCATTTCGAGTTGGACATCTAAAGCAATCTGTAATGCTTCATTAAGCAACTGCCCATGTTCAGTAGCTTGTTCAGTCACTTGCATTGATGCTAAAGTCGCTAAGTTGTTGGTAAATAAATCTGTATTACTAATAATAAATTTTTTGTTTTCTCGCAAAATTCTTTCTGTCTTCAAAGCCCGAACTAAATCAGATCTTGTAAGTTTCAATGCTTCAATGACTTTCTGTCTTTGCTTGACAGTCACTTCTGGATTTCCGGCTGCTTCTATTTGATCGTTGATATCTATCGCTTTAATCACAGCATTATATCTCTCAACATCGCTGAGAAGAATTTTGAGAGAATGTGTCATATTATTTTTAACAATTTTGCTTCTTTGTTTCCAGAGCAAATATAATGCTATTTGTACAAAAACTGCTCCTAAGATACCAGAGAATATTAGTAATATCCACGAGGGGATTGTAATCCATGTAGCAAAGACTTTCAGCAAAATATCAAATATTATGTGAGTTAAAAATAAAATAGAAAAGCCTAAAAAAATTACAGTAGCGCCTTCCGAACCCTTCATTTTTTTGAGAACTTGCTTTGTCCATCTTTTCAAAGGATTCGTGATGATAATGATTTCCTCATTAACTGGTAAATGAGTTAATTTCTGAAGTTCTTTTTGCGGAATTTCCAAGCCATATAAATCATCCTGCACAAATCAAACTCCTCATTACGTGAAAGATTTTATGTCAATATATAACAATCCAACTTGTCACACATAAATCCAGTCAAGATTGTGTATTTTCACAAAAATTAATTTTATCTGTCAATCAACTCTTTTTGTGTTACATGTAATACAAAAAAAGGCGTTCTAGGTGGTTCGTTTTCTTCTCTATATTTTTACGATTCCTCCACGGATTGCTTGATGTAATATGCCAAATAGGATTGCTGTAATTCGGATCTACCAACTTAGGTAGAATTTTCGCTCTGCCGGAACGGCTGAATGCTTACACTCTTCATAAAGTTTGCATAATATCTTTACTTCACTCCTCTTAACCTTTTACCTCAACCCGAATCGTATTGGGTAACTCTATGTTGCACTTTTAGGACTTACACATACAAGAAGCAGTTATACCGTTTCACTTTAAGGTTGATACAAATGGGGGGGTAGGGAGCATTCTAGCAGTCTTGCTGGGGAAAAGAATTAGAAACCAATCATTTGTATCAGGAATGAGCGTGAAATGGTATTACTCTGTTTTTGAAGGAACGTGAAACTCAAATGTAGGGTGGGTAATGCTAAGCAATACCAGGTTTCTAGCCTTAAAGAGCAGGTATTATCCACCCTACGCTTCTACGCTCTTCATTCTCAAATTCATGCTCCTGTTCGGGCGGGGTGGATACAATATTCCGATATCCGTCGGGTAAATAAAATCTAAATATGTAAACAAATGTTGAGGTGCTGTAAAGTTTACGAACAACTCTACGGGCAGATTTGACAAGATTGTTGGTTTTTACTGACAAGTTGTGAAATAACACCCAAATACAGACAAACCGTTAACAGCGCCTCACTTTCCGGAAAGAGGATTCTACAAAGGAAGACTTTGCCCTAAAATCAAGTTGTATTTATTCACACTAACTTACTTAATTCAGTGGTTCAACCGTAGCTTTCAAACCATTATTATTTAAGATTTTCACCATACTATCTGCATGATTACGACTGTTAAAGACTCCTGCTTGCATCACTGCTACACCACGCCAGACAGCTTGAAAAGCACCGGGAGCAAGTACTTTCACTAATTGTAGATCCCTTTCATTTTGTACTTGTACCATCACTCGGTAACGGACATCTGTCTGAGTTGCAGTTGCGACTGTTTGGGGTGGATCTGTACTTTTCGTCAAAGTTGCTGCTTGAGGCGCTGCCAATTTTGGCATAATACTAGTATTGCCTGTAGGAATATTAAGATTGGGAACGGGTAAGAGAGCTGCATTGCCCACTGGGGCTGGTTCTAAAACTGGTAAGGTTTGTCTTTGACTATTATTTTGTACTGATGTTGATGCGACTGGGTTAAACTCAGTTACATTTGCTGGTTGTATTCGGCGTGACGGAGTTTCTGTAAGATTCACTGCACTTCCACCTTGCCGAGTTTCTATGTCAACTTGTGTGTTTGAGGACATAGCAACAGGTGCGGACTGCGGTGCAGTAAACTCAATGCTGTTGGGAGAAATTCGGACATAATTCAATTGTGATGTCGTCGGCTGCTTCGCTGAGACTTGGGTTGTCGTTGCAGGTAATCGCCCAACATCACCTCTCAAATTGCTAGGAGTCGCAAACCCAGCACCTTTAGAGGTAGGCAACTGAGGTGCAGCAGGTGGTACGACTGGCTGTGGTGGCACTGTTAGACGATTCAATTGTCTGGAATTTTCATTTTGCACAATGCTATTACTAGGAGCGACTTGTGGCAAACGGCGTGAAGTCGATAAAGCTAAATTCCTTGCGTCTTCACCTCCTCCTGTCGCCGCATCCGCTAGTTTTCTCGTGTCTCCCCTTGCTATTGTACCGCTGATATCTACCATCCCAATCACGCGATCTGAGTTCAGGCTATTCCCATAAGCAACAATTGTCTGCTTAGCTGTACTGGCGTTAATATCATAACGGGCATTGTTACGAAACTGATTCCCACCAGGAACAGAAGCACTCCCTAAATCTGGTATTGCTTGGGAGAGTGCGACTAATCCATCTTCTCGACTATCCTGAATCAAATTATTCCGTAAAAGTGGACGGGAAGAAGCTTGTACCAAAATGCCACTTCTATTGTTTTGAACAGAATTACCAACCACTACAGGAGAGGCATTTTGGGCAATATTAATACCATAACCCGTTTGCTCGAACACATTTGAACGCACTTCTGCACGGGAATTACCAGTAATTGTGATCCCATTCGCCCCATTACGGTAAAAATAATTATTGCGAACAGTAGGCTTACCGTCGCCAGTTACAGAAATTCCATCTTGCGTACTGCCAGTAAAGGTGTTTTGCTCAATAACTGGACTAGTCGTTTCAATCCATAAACCGTAGCCACGGGGATTGGGGTTTGTCACCGTTACTCCAGTCAAGGAAGCCGAGTTTGCACCAACAATTGTGATATTTTTGCTGCCGAAGGTTCGGCTGAGATAATCACCGCCTCCAAGGATTGTAATACCACGCCCTTTGCTGCTAGAGTCGCCTTGAATCGAAACACCAGGTTTGAGAATTAGGGGAAAAACTTCTCCAGTCTCGGTGCTGTAGGTTCCTTGTGAAAGCCTGATGACAGTGTTGCTACTAGCGACTCGCAGTGCTTGAGTCATTGTTTTCACTGGAGTGCTTTCACTACCATTGCTCTTGTCGTCTCCACTACTTGGGTTGACAAACAACACGTTAACCTGAGACATTGTCTTGTCACCGATTTGCCCCTGATCTGATGTTGGTATCTGAGCCATCGCGGGAGTATTGCTTGTAGTAAGTAATGCTACACTTACAACTCCCATACTAACGGTGAAAAATAAAACTGATAAATGAGATACTGAAAGCATTGCTATTTGGAGAACTGAAAATGATTTGCAACTTTTAGTAATTAACTTTGTAAACGGGACACCTGTCCTATAAGACTTAGGAAAAACGTGGGGGTGAATCACCTTTATGACACTCCTTTAACCAATTAGGAATTTTTAGACTTTTAAAAACGCTCACTTATATCTGTCGTCTCATTCACGCATAGCAATGCTGAATGCTTTAGATACAATGATGACGGAAGCTCGAGAGTTCAAACGACATCAGGGGTTAGTTAGATACACTGTTTGGTAACTTTTGCCTAAGTTATAACAAAATAATTTCATAAAGAATCTGTAGAGATGCGAAGAACATTGCGAATATGAAACAGGCTGACTGTTACGATGGAAGCAATAATGGGGTTGTTGTAATGGTCGAGCCATACAGCCAAAAAGAGCAAGTACAGCAAGTTGTTTACCGCATCTTAGACGCTAACTTGGATCGCGCCCGCGAAGGGTTGCGAATTATTGAGGAATGGTGTCGTTTTGGTTTAAACAATGCCCAGTTAGCTCTTGAATGTAAGAAAGAACGGCAAGAATTAGCCATCTGGCATACTGCGGAACTACGAGCGTCACGGAATACTCAGGGCGATCCGGGGACTGAATTAACTCATCCTCAAGAGGAACAACGCAGTAGTATTAAAGCGTTATTACAAGCTAACTTCTGTCGCGTACAAGAAGCCTTGCGAGTATTGGAAGAATACAGCAAGCTTTACAACCCAAATATGGGGAAAGCCTTCAAGCAGATGCGATACCGAGTTTATAACCTAGAAAGTCAATTATTGGGTTATCAACGTCAGCAACTTCTGTTGCGATCGCATTTGTATCTTGTTACCTCCCCTGACGAAAAGTTGTTAGAAATTGTTGAATCCGCCCTCAAAGGTGGGTTAACACTCCTCCAGTACCGCGAGAAAACTGCTGATGATGTTTTTCGCTTAGAACAAGCGAAAAAACTACGGCAACTCTGCCATACCTACGGTGCTATTTTCATCATGAATGACCGAGTTGATTTGGCGTTAGCGGTAGATGCTGATGGAGTGCATCTGGGACAGCAAGATATGCCCATTGCTACTGCCCGACAATTACTCGGTTCTCATCGCTTGATAGGACGTTCTACCACAAATTCACAAGAAATGCAACAGGCAATTGCTGAAGGTGCAGATTACATTGGTGTGGGGCCAGTTCATGAAACTCCTACAAAAGTAGGTAAGGCAGCAAGTGGGTTAGAATACGTTCGTTACGCAGCTAAAAACTGTCCTATACCTTGGTTTGCCATTGGGGGAATAGATCCCCAAAATATCAATGATGTCATTGATGCTGGAGCAAATCGTGTGGCAGTAGTCAGAAGCATCGTACAAGCCGATCAACCGACTCTAGTGACACAATATTTTCTCTCGCAACTCAACCGAATCAAATTAGAACCAAGCAAGTCTTATGTCTAATCGGATTACACTTGTTGTGAATGGGGAAACACAAAGCTGTTCATCCCAAACTCCTTTACCTGACTTGCTCCAAGAACTGGGTTTCCATCCGCGCTTGGTAGCAGTCGAGTATAATGGTGAGATTTTACACCGCCAGTTTTGGAATGACACAAAAGTGCAGCAAGGCGATCGCTTAGAGGTGGTGACAATTGTCGGAGGAGGATGAATCAAAGGTAAGCATTCAGCTATCAACCCTTAGGTGCTTTGAAAACGCCTTGTACGCGTTCTCTCTGACCATTGAAATTCTACGAAAGCGGATGATATCATGTTCGGTAAATGAGTTATGGATAAAAATAGGTTTGTAGTTGAGGACAGTTCGGAGGAGGGTTTCCCTCCGAAAGAATCTGTCCGTGCGCTTTAGCGCTCTCATGCTGTTGTAGCGCTAAAGCGCAACTACAAACAATATTACAAGTGTTCAACCGAACATGATAGGACTCGTTACAAACCCAGTTATGTTACCTTTGTTTACAACATTCCTGAATGATAGCTGACTGAGTAGTAGCACTTCGGGAGCTAATGCTGACAATAAAAGCATGTCTGTACTGGAGGGGCTGAGTTATAAATTCTTCTTTTTAATTACTTAAGCCCCCATCTCCTGCCTCCTGTCTCCTATCTCCTGACTCCTCATGCGAAGCCATTGGTTTTGAATTCTGCGATTGGCTAATGCTTTACCTTTACACCCGAGTTGTTCACGCAACTTTCGATCTTGACACAACTGCCGAAAAGCTTGCATCATTTCCAAGCCAGAATTGGGATTCACAAGTATACCATTCTCAAGATGCTGAACTGCATCCATCACAGCACCCAAGCAAGACGCAATCACTGGCTTACCGAAAAAACCTGCCTCTAAGTAGACAATGTCAAAACCTTCAATTCTCCTGTGGCTATAGCTTGCCAACATTGCAAACATATCACATGCTGCATAGTAGCTTGCTAATTCCCGATCAGGGACATATCCGGCAAAATGTACCCGCTTTCTTACTCGCAAGCGCTCAGCCAAAGATTTCAGTTCGGACTCATAAGGACCTTGTCCGCAAAGTATATAATGAACATCTATTCCTAAGGTTAGTAGTGGTGTTAAATTTTCAATAACCAAGTCAAATCCTTTGTACTTTGACAGCCGTCCGACAGAGAGAATAACGACTGCTGTTTCTGGAATATGGTAACCACTGCGCACGCGATCGCGTAAATCTTCAATACAAGCCGGGCTCAATCTCCCTCCAAATTTCTCCCTTCTCACCACAGGATAAATGATGTGAGTCGGAGTATTAAATCGGAAATTTGCGGTTAGGTAATCTCCGGTAAAAGAACTATTACAAACAATTCCTTCAGAGCGTTGAAGCGTCAGTTCAAAAAGCGAACGCAATATCAGATTACGTAAAAGAATATCCCGACCGTGTAAGTAGATGAAAAAGCGAATAGGTAGGATATAACTTAATACCAGTAATGCTAAAAAATCGTAACCATCGCCCCATTCAATATATCGATAATGATAGCGAAAGTAGAGTTTTATAGCTAATAGAAATGGCAAAATTATATTGAGTAAAGAATATAAAAATTTGCCGATAAAACTATCATAGCAGTATTTGGGAATTTGCCAGCGATAAACTGGAAACTGTTGAATCTTATCAAATGTTTTATCTCCTGAGCAACTTGCTACTAAAACAATAACTCGCCCAGGCTCTTGCTGGCAGCGATTGTAAATATATTCTCCAATTTGATCTGATTTTGGAAGGAAGGTGCGAGATATAATTAGGATATCGGGTGATGCAGTTTTCTCCCTGACCTTTGTCTCAATTCGTGAAATATTTTCCATAAAAAATATCAATTAGCCATTAGCAAAATGTTTTTTAGTAACTTATTTAGGAACACAACAGTAATGCTATAAGACTCCAATTATATTGCTGAAAAACATACAAAAATGAAAACTTTATCTCAAATATTTCTTCAAAATTTTTTGAAGAAAGTTGACATAGTTTTTATATTTATATTGTAAGATAATTTGCTTTGAGTGTCCTTAGTTATTTATCTTTTGTAAATCGTAAACACTTAGTATTCAGCCATCTAGATGTATAATTTATAAGCAAAAGTATTAATGTTTGAAGGTTGACAAGAAGATGCTTCAAAACAGACTTTTGAAATGTTGATAGCTGGATGCATAAAGTTGATTGATAAAGTGAATCTTAAATATGTAGGGTATGTTACATTGCATTAACGTACCACCGGAAATGGTGCAATACTTTAAGTTTGATTGTTAGTAAAAATTAAAACACTCAAATAGACACTTACGCACTATATGGATTTTATTATGGAGGACACAGGATTGACTAAGTATGGCGGCTATTTAGTAGCCTAGCTGTCTGGCATCAAAATGTTATGCCAAAATGCCACAAATATGTATCAGAGTGCATGAAGGAGGCTGGCGTAGGCATGGAAAGAAAGATCAATCAGTTTTTTATCTCCCTCGGCTCCTGTATTTCCAAACAAAGCGGTAGGGTTATCTAAGCGTAAAATCCGCCCTCAGATGACTGTATATCCAGGATAAGAAACGGTAGATTGGAAATGTAGCTGATAGAAAAGCTACCGTCATTCAACTACTCTGTAGCGCTACTGACTGGCGTCACAAACCAAGCCAACTAATATCGTTTTTCAAGCGACTGTCTTATGCGTCACAAACTACAACGAGCCATTAAACCACTTTGTAAATCTCTGTTCATCCTGAGCCTTGTGTTTGGACTGACACTTGGTCATGCTAATAGTGCATTAGCCGCTCGCAGTGGGGGTCGGATCGGCGGTGGTTCCTTCAGAGCTCCCAGTAGCCGTACCTACGCGCCGCCTCGCTCTTACGCCCCTGGCGGTGGCTATTATCCCGGTGGTGGATATTATCCCGGTGGTGGAGGTTTTGGCTTTCCTTTCCTGATTCCCTTCTTCGGCTTTGGTGGAGGGTTTGGTACACTTTTTAGTATCTTTATTTTCATTGCGATCGCGAACTTCCTGATGCAAGCTTTTCGTCGCGCCACAAGCGGTGAAACAGAAGAAGGAACCATGAGTAGCAATCCGAGTGTTTCCGTGACTCGTTTGCAAGTAGGTATGTTAGCAAGTGCGCGTGGTTTACAAAGCGAACTTAACCGTATTGCCGAAGTTGCTGATACTAACTCACCACAAGGCAGAACAGAAATTTTACAAGAAGCTAGTCTTGCTTTGCTACGCCATCCTGAGTACTGGGTTTATGCAGGTGGTGGTACCAAACAAGCCCGATTAAACTCAGCAGAAGCCGAATTTAATCGTCTCGCACTCGCAGAACGCAGTAAATTCTCTGAAGAAACTCTTTCTAATGTGAATAATCAGCTCAAAGCCAGCACGCCCAAAGATGCTTTACCTGCCCGAATCGATAATCCAACCAGTCTCATAAGTGAAGGACCTGGAGAATACATTATCGTGACTTTATTGGCGGCGACATTGGGGAACTTCCAGGTTTCTGCTGTTAATAGTGCTGATGACTTGCGTCAAGCTTTACGTCAAATTGGCAGCCTACCGAGCGATAAACTGCTTGCCATAGAAGTTCTCTGGACTCCGCAAGCTGAAGGCGACACCCTCACAACTGATGATTTGTTCGCAGAGTATCCAGATTTAAAACTGGTTTAGATTTAAAATAAATTGCTCGCAGCCAATGCTGTGGTTAACTAGATAAGATGAGCCTGTGGAAGCAGGCTCATTTTGTGTTGCTAATGATCTGATGTAACAAGATAAGAAACCTCCAGTACTACAATCAATGTTGACAGGTTTCAGAGGGTATTTCATACTTGATGACAAGCCTAAAGTCACATCCGCTAATGCCCACGGTTCTTCAGGTTGGTCCTTACAGTTTCATCTTCTTTAGCTCAGATCGGGGTGAGCCTCCCCATATTCATGTCAAGCGGGATAAGCAAATTGCTAAATTTTGGCTCGATCCCATTTCCTTGGAGAAAAACCGAGGCTTGAAGGAACACGAGTTAAATCAAATTGCTAGGCTAGTAGAAGAATATCAAACAGTGTTGCTGGATGCGTGGCATGACTACTTTGACACTTGAAACAGAACCAATTGCAAATCAAGTTACCGTCTCTAATGAGAAACTGATTGTAGACCTAGCTGACGGTCGAAGCCTCAGTATTCCTTTAACGTGGTATCCTCGTTTAATGCAAGCTTCTCCTGAAGAACGGAAAAACTGCAAGATTTTGGGCGATGGCTACGCAATTGAGTGGGCAGATATTGACGAGTATATTGGAGTTGAGGGGTTGTTGGCAGGTAGACAGAGTGGTGAAAGCCAGCAATCGTTTGAGCGTTGGTTAGCTACACGCAATGCTTCTACCAGTTGACGCATCTGGCAGTCTACCGAGCGATAAACTGCTTGTCATAGAAGTTCTCTGGACTCCCCAAGCTGAAGGCGACACCCTCACAACTGATGATTTGTCCGCAGAGTATCCAGATTTAAAACTGGTTTAGATTTAAAATAAATTGCTCGCAGCCAATGCTGTGGTTAACTAGAAAAAATGAGCCTGCGGAAGCAGGCTCATTTTTTACTAATAAGGTAAGAGCATGTCCGGTAAATTAACCTTAATCTCGTCTCAACCTCACTCTCATCATAGCTTGTAGGGCAGGATTCTTTTATTATGGGTAATTTGACGGACATGATATGACTTTGTAAATAGACAGTTTTTATTGCCTAACACTTTTGATAGATAATCACACTATTTTGTTTAGAAATATTTACAAAACTTAAGACAAATGTTACGTTACTTAACATAGTCTCTAAGACTACGTATAAATTGGCTGCTATGAGCATAGACAACTATGTTGTTGGTGATGGCACAGCCATTGCCTCCGGCGATCGCCGTTTAGCAAGCACCTTTGCCAAAAGCTGAATAGTCGAGCTAGTCAAGATTGATTCTCGATCTTGGCCACTGTCTGATGAGGTTTTTTATTAATCGTTGAACACTTAGTGAGGTATTTCTCTTTATGGCAATTACTATCGACTCCGCCCGTGGTATTTTCCCCAACACACTGTCTGCTGATGTTGTGCCAGCTCTAACCGCTCGATTCAACCAACTTAGCGCGGAAGATCAACTAGCATGGACATGGTTCGCTTTCTTGGAGATGGGCAAAACCGTGACGGTTGCCGCTCCTGGTGCAGCCAGTATGCAGTTTGCAGAAGCAGCCCTGAACGAAATTAAGCGTATGCCATTTCCTGAGCAAAGTCAGGTGATGAGCGATTTAGCAAACCAAGCAGATACACCCATTTGCCGTACATATGCTACTTGGTCGCCTAATATTAAGCTAGGTTTCTGGAATCAGCTTGGGGAATGGATGGAGCAAGGAATTGTTGCGCCAATTCCTTCTGGCTATAAACTATCAGCTAACGCCAATGCCGTATTGGAAACTCTCAAAGGCTTAGATCAAGGACAACAGATTACTGTCTTGCGGAACTCCGTTGTAGACATGGGGTTTGATACAAGTAAACTAGGCGACTACACCAGAGTTTCTGAACCTGTAGTCGCCCCTAAAGAAGAGTCTCAGCGCACTCAAGTCACCATTGAAGGTCTCGACAACCCAACGGTGTTGAACTATATGAACCTATTGAATGCAAATGACTT
Source organism: Rhizonema sp. PD37 (assembly GCA_029379215.1). Classification (GTDB taxonomy): domain Bacteria; phylum Cyanobacteriota; class Cyanobacteriia; order Cyanobacteriales; family Nostocaceae; genus Rhizonema. The sequence continues at coordinate 3,358 of JAQYWO010000216.1, read as the reverse complement.
TGATGAACTGATCAAGCTGTTTGTGGCAGACGGTGCTTTGCAGCCTCCTTTCCAGAGACCAATCGTTGGTAAAGATGCCATCAAGCGGTTCTTCCGGGAAGAATGTCAGAACCTTAGATTGCTCCCAGAACGCGGTGTCGCTGAACCCACAGACGATGGCTATACTCAGGTAAAAGTCACAGGTAAGGTTCAGACTCCTTGGTTTGGCGCAGCAGTAGGCATGAACATGGCTTGGCGGTTCTTGCTCAACCCGCAAGGCAATATCTTTTTCGTAGCTATTGACTTGTTAGCTTCTCCCAAAGAACTTATGAACCTAGTTCGCTAGAGTACCGCATCCCTCTCCCAATCTTGGGTTCCGGAGATCGAGGAGAGGGCGTGAGTGTCTGAACTCTAATTGAGAATATCTATAAATATGCCGCCTTATGTTTGAACCCAAGCGCGAAGTCTCCTGGATAAAAGATTCTATCCGGCGAGCTTTGCTTTTCTTTAAAGCTTTTGGAGAAAAACCCCCGGCGCAAGCCTGCGCGATAACGACGCAAGCGATTCAGAATGAACGGCATGGATATTTATTTTTATGCCTCTCCCTGACTAAGGAAACACCTTTTAACTAGTAAATTGCCGAAATCATAGAGAGCGCTCTTTTAATCAAACACGGTTCAGTTCAGACTTTTTCACTCAAAACATTTGCTCTGGAACGTAGTAAAGGTGTTCCCCTTTTTGAGGAGATAATTAAGAAAATAAAGCCCTCCAATTTACCCTTGGGGTGAAGGCTCTTTACGCGCTAACTGAACCGTATTGTCATTTAACCTAGAGCGTTCAATGACTCTAAGCACAAGGAACAATCCGACAGCAAATAATTAACGCACAAATTTCAAGTTGAACCATGCAAGCAAGTGAAGTTGAGTGGACGGACATTGAGAAGAAGATAGCTCGAACTGCCTTTGATAAAGCCTACGAACGAGAGGTTAAGGCTTTGCTGAAACAAGTTCAAGAACAGGCAAATAAGCTCGTAGACGTGGGTGAACTCTGGCGGTTACACGATTTCTTGAGTGCTAAAAGGCATGACATTGAGGGGAAGTACGACTACCAGTACTCGGTTCTTCTCTTTGTCTTTGCTGGATTGGTTAAGGAAGGCTGGCTACATCTGAACGAACTCCAAGGGCTGGATCAAGACAAGCTATCTAAGGTCGCTGTTCTGTCGCGGATGTAGGCGGTTATAGTTATTAGGGAGATCCAAAAAATAAAATGTCCACAGGTGGTTAATCTGTCGGCGGGAGCGCAGTAGGTTATTCATTGTCATCAGGCAGAACATTTTATTAACGTTACCTATTCCCCATTAGGCACAAACTAAGTCGCGACAACCCGAAAACCGCAGATCCTCATTCCTCCATCTGCTTCGTTCCAGCTGCGACTGGCACTGCGGCAAAGCTGAGGAATAAAACTCCAAGAACCACCGCGTAGCACTCGACGATTGAGATCGCCATCAACTTCCCAAACGGTTCCATCTCGCGGTGCTCCGTCGTAATTTTTGTGCCAAGGATCAGCACACCATTCCCAGACTAGCCCGTGCATATCATACAATCCAAAGGCATTTGCTACCTGATAATTACCGACTGATGTCGTTTCTTTTCGGTATTTGCTTCTTGGTTCAAAAGCTTCAGTATCGCTTGTGCTACAGTTAACTAAATCAGTGTTAATCGTTTCACCAAAGTGGAAGGGTGTCGTCGTTCCGGCGCGACAAGCATATTCCCATTCAGCTTCACTCGGTAAACGATAGCATCGTTTCGTTTTCTCCTGTAGTCTGGCACAAAATTCTACAGCTTCGTGCCAAGAGACATTTTCCACAGGGCGATTGATTCCTTTGAATTTAGATGGATTTGGATTCAAGGATTGTTTGATTTTAGGTAAAGCGGCTACAGATCTCCACTCTCGCTGCGTTACAGGAAATCGTCCCATAAAAAAGGGTTCAACGATCACTTTGTGTTGTGGACGTTCGTCAGCATCCCCTTCATCCTCAGGCGAACCCATCGTAAAAGTGCCTCCTGGGATTGCCACCATTTCCAGCATGACTCCGTTACCTAAATCTTCTGCATAGAATCGTGCTGCTTGATGGTTATTGCTTATTTCTTCACCCCTTGCATCTACTGTGACTACATTAAATTCAAAGGTTTGCTGGTTGGGAAATTCTGCGATCTGCGCTTCGCAGCAGCGCTTCGCTATCGCGTTTTGTGCTTGAGTTAGCATTTCTGGTTGCCTCCGCTTTAAAGGTACAGAATGCAAGTCTTTAAGAACTGCGGCTGCTGTTTGATACCTATCTGTAGCTAAATGTTTGAGCAATTTGTCAAGAACTTGTCCCAAAGCAAAACTCACCGTCAAACCTTTTTCCTCTAAAAGTTCTCGCCACAACCACAAACCACTCATCGGATCGTAAAGACGATCATGAATTTGTCCTTGAGAATCCTGAATTGGTAAACATTGAGTCAAAAGTCGCACGCAAGTTACACCCAAAGCGTATAGATCACTTGCGTGACATGCAAATCCAGCCATTTGTTCGGAAGGGGCATAACCAATTGTATAAATAACCGTGGCTTGTCTGGCTAAACTGGTTTGCGTAATCTGTTTGGCTCCACCGAAGTCAATTAAAACAAGTTTGTGATCATTTTGACGGCGAATAATATTTTCCGGTTTTATATCCCGGTGGATAACGTTACGTAAATGAATGAATTCAATAATAGGTAGTAAATCAGCTAACAGTTGCCGAATTTTTTCTTCGTTAAAAGCTTGTTGCTGAAACTCTTTAAACAGAGTTTGTCCCTGAATAAGTTCTTGCACTAAATATAAGCTTGAACCTTGTTCAAAATAAGCTAGCAATCTGGGAATCGAAGAATGATTCTCTCCAAGTTCATACAGCCGGAAAGCTTCTTCCTTAAACAATTCTGCCGCTTTATTACGTTCAAAAGTTCCTTGAAATTGCGGAAAAAATTGCTTAATGACGCAAGGAGCATCTAGTCTATCTACGTCTTGAGCTTCATAAGTTCTGCTAAACCCGCCCGAACCTAATAATCTCAATGCACGAAAGCGATTCCTCAGAAGGTTGCCAAAGTTGCTTTGCCCGCAACTAATGCAAAATCTATTGCTAAGTGAGTTGAAGGGATTTGAGCAATGAGGATTTTGACATATTTGCATAATGAGGCGGATGTTACATCTTCTCCAAAGTTTGCTCCAAAACTAAATAAGTAGGTTGGTACAATTAATTGTAATTGGTTATTTGTTAAACATATTAGACATTGGACAGATGAAGGTTCACTTACCTATATTTAATGACACTTACTTGCCCAATTAAAAAAATATATATATC
>JAQYWO010000215.1 GCA_029379215.1 Rhizonema sp. PD37 | reverse complement strand
GTACAATCCCTGTATTTATGAGAATACACAACAAATCTAAGATTAATGACAATACGTAAAAAAAAATAGATTAGTAAAATATGATACATTTTTTTAACGATTAATAACTTTAATCTATAACTTTGAAAAGAAAGAGTATTTGCTCCTATTGGTGAGGAACAATACACTGAAACAATCCTTAAGTAAAGGATGCTTGTGAAGGCAAAGTTCACTAGTTCAGTTTGAGGCAACAGCACTCAAATTGAACATCTACCTACTGGGAAATTTGCTCATGACCAAAGAAATTCGACTTACGCAGATCACACAGGCTGAACAGAGCAAAAACGGCTTAAAACCAGACTGCCTTTCGTTTGGGGAAGTTCTATCGCAATCGTTCGCAGTGATTGCACCGACAACAATACCCGCATCCAACATCGCCTTAATCGTTGCTCTTTCAGGGAACGGCACTTGGTTAAGCTTTTTAATCGGCTTGATGGGGCTGGTATTTGTCAGTATTAATATCAACCAATTCGCCAGTCGTTCGGCTTCTCCGGGTTCGCTGTACTCGTACATTGTTAAAGGACTAGGTCCCACAGCGGGGGTAATTTGTGGTTGGAGTTTGGTGCTGGCGTATTTGTTTACAGGCATGTCAGTGCTGTGCGGTTTTGCCAATTTCAGTGCGACCTTGATTGGTCAAATGGGAATTCATCCTTCAAGTTTCACGCTGTTAGCTTTAGGCGCAGGGATTTCTTGGTATGCAGCTTATAAAGATATCCAACTCTCAGCGATCGCAATGCTGTGGCTGGAGGGCATCTCGATTGCGTTGATCTCAATCTTGTGCATCATTATCTGGGCACACAAGGGCTTTGCATTAGATCTGCCCCAACTGACTCTGCAGGGTGTAACTCCTGGTAAGGTGGCGATGGGACTTGTGTTGGTGATGTTTAGCTTCTCTGGCTTTGAAAGTGCCACCACCTTGGGAGATGAAGCAAAAAACCCATTACGCACCATTCCCAGAGCATTGATGGGTAGTACGATATTGGCTGGTGTATTCTTCATTGCCACAACTTATATTGAGGTGCTGGGTTTTAGTGGTACTGGCGTATCCATAGCCAAAACCGAAGCGCCGCTAACGTTTCTCTCACAACAGCTAGGATTAGGGTGGTTCGGAGAGTTAGTTGCCTTTGGTGCCCTCCTTTCCTTCTTTAGTTGTGTACTCGGTTGTATCAATCCGGCAGCCAGAGTGTTCTTCACGATGGCACGTCACGGTCTGTTTAACTCCAAATTAGGTGCAGCGCATTCCACCAACAAAACGCCTTACGTAGCGATCAAAATGTGTTCGCTGATTATATTTGCGATCCCCGCCATCATGTCGTTGTTTCAGATCAAACTCTTCGACTGTATGGGCTATTTGGGGGCAATTTCTAGCTTCGGATTTTTAACGGTGTACATCCTGATTTCTCTAGCTGCGCCACTTTACCTATATAGAATCAGAAAACTCCGGACTCAGGATGTAGTGTTTGCAGTTCTGGGAGTTGGATTCATGATTATTCCAGTCTTAGGTTGTGTAGGAATTCCCGGCAACACCCTCTTCCCAGTGCCAGATGCTCCTTACAATACGTTTCCCTACCTATTCTTGCTGTATTTGATTGTCACCTGTGGATGGTTTTTCTGGCAAAGACACCGTTCTCCGGGAATTCTGGGGTCGATGCAACGGGGAATTGATGAGATGTACAACCCCTACCCAGTAAAAATTTCCTCATCAGTTGAAGACGAACGTTAACGCCAGCGCCAGAATTAAGGACGAACACAAATGAGCTTATCTACTGCAATTCCTACTGGGTTAACTGCCTTCGTTGCTACCAACCTTGACGACATTGTGCTTCTGTCGCTGTTTTTCTCCCAGGTGAATGCAATGTTCCGTAGTCGTCATATCGTTGCGGGTCAGTACCTTGGTTTCAGTACCCTGGTTTTTGCTAGCCTACCTGCTTTCTTCGGCAGCCTCATCCTACCGCAACCTTGGATTGGATTGCTCGGTATTGCTCCGATGATGATTGGGATTAATCGCTGGCTTAACCAAGATATTGATGATGACGAAGAATCGCCGGAAAAAGAACAGTCTGTTCACCCTTGGTTTAACAGCTTTCTGTCTCCCCAAACCTACAGTGTTGCGGCAGTGACAATTGCAAATGGGAGTGACAACATCGCTATCTACGCGCCGTTATTTGCCAGTAATACGTGGGAAAGTCTTCTGGTAATTCTGGGAGTGTTCTACTCGATGGTGGGAGTTTGGTGTTCTGCTGCCTACCTGTTAACTCGCACACCTATGATTGCTCATATCTTAACTCGCTATGGTAATCAACTCATTCCCTTTGTCTTGATTAGTCTGGGTGTTTTGATTCTCATGGAAAGTCACACTTTGGAAAATCGGGGTTTAGCTGTACTCACTTTAATAATCAGCGGCTTTTGTCTGTTGACTCAGAGTAAAAAAATTTGGCGAATTCCAGAAGCTGAGAATAATTGAAGTACGAACTTCATTTCTATTCCTGCTAAACCCATTTTGGCAGCAGGTACAATCTTTAAAAAAAATTCCAACAAAATATATGGAATTCAGTTAGTAAATACTCGTAATCAAAAAAAAGGACAAAGAAAAATGAAATTCTTCAAAATCGCTTTCGTAGTCTTGCTTTTTCTGATAAATTTAGTGGTAGCCCAACCCTCATGGGCAGATAGGAAATTTACTGAAAATCCAGATTACATTGAGGTAACTCAATCTTTAGATAATATCTTGAAGCAACAAGAAACTGAAGGCACTACAGTAGAGAATGTCAAAAAAATTGCTGATTTACAGTTTCAAAAATATGTCTTGGAAACTGGAGAAAACCGGGGTCAGTGTCGTAATGAAACCGAGACAGGAATATTGGTTTACGGTAAGAAACACAAAAAATCCCTATCTATTTACGACAATGCTCTTTATTTGCTAGCAAGTGGTCAAGAAACTGACGATGAATGGGATTGTGACGGCGTTTACCTACCTGGTGATCTAAAAGTCGCAGGTTTAGATACTTTAGATACTGTTGAAGGACAACAACCTAGAGGTGCTGTAGCCTATAAAATTGTCGATGGAACTCGGCTAATCGCTAAAACCATTCCTGGAACCTCTGAAATTGAATTCAATGTTCCACCAGCTAAAGTTTTCACGGCTGGTGAGCAGACAACTTGGTTGATACCTGATACCCTGCAAGCAGCCCTTGTCACTGAGATTACCAATGCACCAATTGATGATTAAACATCTAATCTCAAAGGAGGGCATTTAGGCAGGATGCCCAAACGCCCTCCCTTGTGACGCTCCTTCTCTGCGAGACGCTACGCGAACGTCGCTACCGCTAATGAAGATCGCAGCGATCTTCGCAGTTGCTACAACGGGGGGAACCCCAACGCAATACAGGAGTGCGACGGAAAACCCGTCTTCTCAGGAGCAGAGACGCTCCCTTGAACAGCACTGGCTCCACAACGCACTGCTCACTACGATGGCGAGTATGTTGAATCTGAGAAATGTTTTTTAATTGGTCATTCACCGTATATATTAAGGAACGCTTTCTCAATAAAATTTTATCAATCAAAGGTATTAAACGATTTTTCATATTTTTTTTAAGAGTTGTAATAAGTTGAAGATTGTGCTGGAGAAGAAGCTCAAATAATTTTTGGGATATATATCCCCGATCTGCCTTTGGCAGCAGCGCTTCGCTATCACCAAATAATTGACCAAACAAATTTTTCGTCATTTCCGGTATAGGTTTACAGTCAGATTGGAGCAACGCGACTTTGCCACAGCTGTGCTTTATATGCGTGCTAAGGATAGAATCATTATGAGTGGGTTGTAGTTTGACCGAAAATCATCGGGCGCAAGTCATCATGACCTCATTGTACTGAGTGAACACTGTGTGTGTGATGGTATTGATACTAGCATTAAATCCACCAATAGGCGAGAACGAGAGTAACGACAGTCAGCGGTAGACCAAAACGCAAATGTTCCCAAAATGACAAATGATGTCCCTGTTTGGCGACAGCTTCTGCAACAATTAAATTAGCAACTGAACCTAACAAAGTTAGATTACCTGCCAAAGTAGAGCCAGCCGCTAAGAGTAACCAAGTTTTTGTATCTGGATGAGGAATTAAATGTTTCAGTAGCAATACAGCCGGGACATTGGAAACTAAATTGGATAGAAGAGCAGTGACTCCTAATATACTCAAGGGAGTATGCACAAAACCGCCAAATAAATTCAAGATTCCTAATTTTTCTACTCCAGCAGTCACAATGAAAAGGCCAGAAAACATCACTAGTAAATCCCAGTCCACCTTATCTAAAATTCGCTGTGGTTTGATTCGCCTGGTAATAAACATTAAACCAGCTGCGACTAGTGTTGCTTGGGCTGGAGGTATACCAATTAAGAATGCAACCAACAATCCGCCTGTAATCAGGAGACTCTTAATCAATAGCGGTTTGAATACACGATAGCGCAAAGGTTCTCCACTCAAGCAAGATTTAGTAGAGCGGATCTCAGGGTAGAGTAACCACAGTAAACCTATCTGAATCAACAAACTTATTAATGCAATAGGAGTTAAAGCTTTAGCAAAGTCAAGATAGCTGATCCCAGAAAAAGAACCAATTAAGATATTTTGAGGATTACCACTCAATGTCGCGACTGAACCAAGATTAGTTGCTCCCGCCAATGCAAGTAAGTAAGGAATAGGATTGAGGTTTAAAGTTTGAGCTAAGCCTAAAGTCAAGGGAGTCAAGATTAGGGCAATAGTATCATTCAGAAAAAAAGCTGAGAGAATCGCACTACCGCAAGTTAAAACAATCAGCAAACCAAGGGGACTGCGGAAATAGCGCATGATCATATCCAGCACTAATTGAAAAAAACCAGAGTAAGCCAGGTTAGCACTGATTGTCATCATGCTAAATAAGAAAATCAGCGTTTTATAATCAATCGCTCCCCATGCTTCTTTAAGATCTAAAACGCCCAATGCCATCAGCAAAGATGCACCAACTAGAGCAATACTGGCTCGATTCGTTCGTAAACCAGGTATATACCCTAAACCCAAACCGACATAAGTCACTACAATAACTATGTATCTAAAAACAATCATTTAGATGACTCCCCTTGCTGATTGTAAAATTATCTATTTCTTTTACCTTCTTCCTCTGCGTCCTTGGCGTCTTGGCGGTTAAATCCGTTTTTACATACATGAACCACACCGTTTGTAAGGGCGAACAGCCGTTCGCCCCTACGACTGTGGTCGATTTACCTGAAAATTGCTGTAAATCGTTATTCTGCTGCTTCGGGAGTAGTGTAGAGACAAGAGCGATCGCCTCTCTTTGATTCAGGCACTGCAAACCAGAAACTATCAAAGGGATTTTAACGTAGAGACGCGATCGCAATTTTCATGCCAATAAGAGTGCCTGCTAGGGATCGACAACACCTTTTGGTTCTAAAGATACGGGTTGCCCATTGATAGAAAGCGCCGTAGCCTGTATAGTCTCACCTTCCGGGTTGCGAGTTCCAAAACCTTGAGCTTGGATTTTGTCTCCTACATTCGCCGTATTGACTAGCTGATTACCTACATGTGGTGGAAACTTCACAATTGCACCATTAGAGACAATGACGCCATTTATCTCACCTCTATGTCCCACTAACCAATGCTGGGCGGTTCCCTCCACAGATAAAGTACTGTAGTTGCTCAAGCCGGGTGGTTGAGGCGGTATGGTGGGAGGTTGAGCGACTAAAGTCTGTCCAGTTTGAGAATTAGTAATGCTTCTGGCTTTTACCACTTCACCAAACCGGGTAGACAAGCCTGGTTTTCCGGAAATAGTGATCCTAGTTCCCTGAGTCACCAAAGCTGCTAAGCTGTCCCCCATATGAGGCGGAAATTTTATTTGTAACCCATTTTTGAGTAAGAGTCCATCCACCTTACCTTCAGGGTTAAGAAGATATTGTTGCACCTCTCCTGTCTTAGTCGTTTGATCTGCTTCGGGGATGACTGAGGATGGTGGTTGGAGTGGGTTAGGAATATCTTGAGTGTCAGTATTCCGCAAATCAGTAGCCAGGAGATTGTTTACTGGCGATCGCCCAGTTCCGATGAAGTTACTAGCAAAACTATTGTAGGCAAATACACTCAGAAGCGCGATCGCAGCTCCTGTACTCCCACTGATCAAGATTAATTTTAATTTTTCCTGTCGCGAGCGAACTGAGCTTTGCTGTGCTTGGATTTGCTGTATAGCTTTTTGAATCAACTCAGGAGGAATATGTACTTCGGCTCCTGCCTGTATAAGCTCCTCTAAGGAATAGTCCTGTTTTTCTTGCTCATACAGGTGAGCAGCCAGAGCAAAAACATTTGTAGCAACTTCTTTGGAAATCCGAACTTCTGAGTTATTTTTCACAAAAGACGACCTCACGAATCCTGAATGCAATTGTATGGAATACCACTCCCAAAATGTAATAGTGCAAAAATCGTGCCATAGATACAAGACGACTTTGGCAGGTTAGTGTCACATTATAGAATCTGCTTCGATAGCTTATGTAATGAAACCCTTTGTATTTCACCAAAGTTGGACACTCCGACAACAACTCACAATCCTGAGCGTCCTGTTCTTAGGTTTAAGTGGAGCTGCGTTGTTGCTGGTAGTACAGCTATTTCAAAGTTTAGAGGGTGTAGTGGTAGCCAGAAACCAAAAAACACTGACTTTTGCCAATACTAGACTAATAAAGCTGTTTTGGGAATTACAGCTTGGACAAACACCGAAGTCAAGCAAGCAGCCGGACACGCGGTTGGAGGAGCTCTCAAATGAAGCGCTCACTGTTTTTCCCAGAGTAGAAGGGGGATTTTACCTGTTGCAACAAGATAGACTATTAGGCTATGCGTTTCCTAGCCACGGAGGACCTATGCCGAAAAAAGATATTCCTGCGGCTGAGCGAAGTACAATTTTACAATTAACTCGGAGAGCGACAAGTCAAGGCTTACCTCAGGAATTAATACTGCGCCCTGGCTTTGATATCTTGGTACTGCGTGCAGATCCGCTACCTTTATGGGGAGCAGTATGGACAATGAAACGTATGCCTCGCATCGAAGATAGTGATCAAAAAGTCCTAAGTGTTCTGATAGTTTTCGGAAATTTACTGGTGGGAGCTTGGACTTTTTATATTGCCTTACAACTTCACCGGGGAGTACAGCGACTCCAGGAGAGTATCAAGGTGATGGAATATTCTCAAACTTCGTTGATTCCACCCTTACCGGCAGAAATGGGATTGTTAGGATCGGCGATTAATACTATGCAATGCCGTCGTCAAGAGTTGGAACAGCGCCTGCACCGAGTCGAGCGTTTGGCATCTTTGGGACATCTGGTGGCGGGGGTAGCCCATGAAGTCCGCAATCCACTAGCCAGTATGCGTCTGAATTTGCAATACACAGAACGACAACTCCACAATCTTGGAGTAACTACTCTACCAACTGCCAGCTTAATAGAACAAGTAGATCGTTTAGAGCATTTGGTGCAACGACTGCTGTACTTTGACCAAAATCAGTCAGGGGAGGAAATGGTGAGGACTTCCCTAGAGGCGATCGCTTTTGAATCTGTTTCTTTGCTGCGTCTCTCAGCAGAAGAACAGGGAGTTGCACTCATCTATCACGAGCCTGCTCAGGCTTTACCTCAGATATTACTGCGCCGTCGAGAGTTAGGACAGGTGATGGTGAATTTAATTTTGAATGCTATCCAAGCTAGTCCAACAGGAGAGAAAGTTGAGGTGGGTGTAGAACAGCAAGACGATCTGGTCACTTGGGTAAAAGACTCAGGATCGGGTTTGTCACCAGAAGAGCGCAAACGAATTTTTGAGCCTTTCTATTCCACAAAGCCGGAAGGAACAGGGCTGGGTTTAGCAATTAGCCACGAGATCGTCACACGACATGGAGGATATATTAGTTTGACTTCTCAACCTGGTTGTACTATTTTTAGCGTTTATTTACCAATTAGGACTCAGGAGTCAGGAGACACTCGTGTCTAAAATTCTCATTATTGATGATGAAAAAGCTTTGCGTCAAGCAATGGCGCAGATTCTTAATGATGTTGGGCACACAGTTGTAGAAGCCGGAGATGGACAGCAGGGACTGAAGATCATTCAACAAGATGCGGCATCTCGTCCCGACTTGGTGTTTCTGGATCTGAAAATGCCCAAAACTCAAGGAAGTGAAGTTCTCAAAGCTTTGGGAAAAACACTGTTTGAACTGCCTGTGATTGTAATGACAGCATATGGGACGAGTCGTACAGCGATTGAAGCGGTACAGTTGGGAGCCTATGATTACTTAACTAAACCTTTTGATATGGATGATTTGGTTAATCTAACTCAAAAGGCTTTAGCTCACTCTCATGCTTTAGCTTATCAATTTAGTGAAGCAAATTCCGAAGCTTTAGGACACCCCGAAGAACTATTGGGGCGATCGCCTGCAATGGCATCCGTCTTTAAACTCATTGGTAGAGTTGCTCAAGTCAATACCACAGTCTTAATTACCGGAGAATCAGGCACTGGTAAAGAGTTAGTCGCCTCCACTCTCCATACTACCAGTCCTCGCAGTCGTGGACCTTTAGTAAAAGTTAACTGTGCGGCACTTCCAGAACATCTGTTAGAAGCAGAGTTATTTGGGCACGAAAAAGGTGCTTTCACCGGAGCCAATCACTTGCGGATCGGTCGATTTGAGCAGGCGAATGGTGGAACGATATTTCTTGATGAAGTTGGAGAACTGAGTTTAGTGATTCAGGGAAAATTGTTGCGGGTGTTACAGGATAAATCCTTTGAGCGGTTGGGTAGTAACCAAACCAAAACCGTAGATATCCGCATCATAGCTGCGACTAATCGGAATTTAGAGCAGCTCGTCAACCTAAATCAATTTCGGGAAGACCTTTATTATCGCTTGAATGTGGTACGGATAGAACTGCCGCCTTTACGCGATCGCCTAGAAGATTTAGAGCAACTGACTCAACATTTTTTAAGCTACATTGCTTTGCGTAATGGCGTGAAAATGGCAATGACAAGAACAGCTTTGGAAAAACTTACAGGTCATACTTGGCCGGGAAATGTGCGAGAGTTGCAAAATACTTTAGAGCGAGCAGCAATTCTTTCTAGTGGACGTACAATTTTACCAGAACATCTGATATTTAGTCAAGAAAACCACATAGATTTAAACTTGGCACAAGCTATTGCTCAATTAGAGATCAATTTAATCCGCCGCGCTCTAGCTCTTTATCCCCAAGAACCTCACAAAGCTTTAGGACTTTGTGCCAAAAGCTTTGAGCAAAAAAAGCAGCAATGGAATTTATGAATTATTTAAATGCCGCACCTGCAACAGAAACACAATTAGAAACGCAAACAGTTCTTTATCCAACGCTACAGCAATTGGTTCGCTTGTTGCCATATGATCACAAGCGAGTGGTAGATTATGTTCGGGAAGAAGCTAAACACAATCCATTTTTAATAGAGGATGCGACTTTAGCGGAAAAAAGCGAAACATTGTTAGAGGATGTTCTACCAGATTGGTATACTCTACCCGCCCAGTACGTCAGTCTCAGCGAACATCTATTTGGACAAATCTCTGCCTTATCAATTCCATCAAGACAACGTGAAGCTTTAATCTATTTAACTCAGTGGATCTCAAGTTCTGGATACTTGGAAGAAACTCCTGCCGTTTGGGCAAATGGTAGTATTTGGAGTGCAAGGGAACTAGAAGCAGTTGTCCCTATTCTTCAAAGTTTAGATCCTCCAGGAATTGCGGCTCGTTCAGGAAAAGAGTGTCTGTTACTGCAACTTAAAGAAAAGCCTCAGAGTCTAGCTTTTCTATTAGTTCACGAGTATTTAGAAGAATTAGTAAATTGTACTGGCAATTCTAGAGAATCAAGCATTAATCGTGATATCTTACTACAAAAGTTGCTCCAAAATCAAGCCTATCAGGATATAGATATCAAAAAAGTAAACGACGCCATTCATGAAATTCAGGAATTAGAACCTCGCCCTGCCAGAAACTTTGGTCATGAAAATGTACCTATTGTAACTCCCGATTTAAAAGCAGAGTTAACAACTTCTGGTTGGCAAATTTCTTTAACTTCAGAAGTCGAGCAGCGCTTTTGTCTAAATTCCGAAGCAGTTGAGCTTTTGCAGAAATCTCAACTGCGAACGCGAGATATCCAACAGCTAGAAGCGTTATTCAAAAGAGCAAAAAGCTTACTGACAGCATTACATCTATGGCAGAAAAATCTTCTCAAAGTCGGTCAATTTTTAGTAGAACGCCAGCAAGCTTTCTTGCAGAGTCGCGATCGCTTAGATTTAGTCACAACTCCACAACAATTAGTCGCTCAATCGGTAGGACTCAGTAACTCCACAATCAGCCGAATTGTCCGGGGACGGTATCTGTTAATTAGTAACCCGTACAGTCAAATTTTTCCATTGCATTTGCTATGTGTTCCAGCACGCGTCGGCGGACGTACTCCTCCACAAATCCAACAAATGCTCGTACAGTTAATTGAAGAAGAATCACCTGCCAATCCCTATAGTGATGAACAGCTAGCCCAACTTTTAAGAGTAAGATTTGATTTGCCAATAACTCGCAGAACAGTGACAAAATATCGTGAAATTGCAGCGATTGAATCATCGCATAAACGAAGAGTTTTGGATGATTAAAGAGGTGATGGGTAATAGATACCTATTTCAAATGACTAATATTAAATCGTGAGAATATATTACTAAGAGCGTTGGTGATTATAGCCCAATACGGTTCAGTTAAGGCTCAAATAGTTGTAAGTTAAAGATTGTTGCCAAGATCTTTGTCAGTAAAAGCCGGTCCACCCGTCTGTTGTGCTACACGGGCAAACTCAGCCGCTGTTTTGTCTTGATTCAAAGAGCGTAAAGTTTAAACTTGTATTTATCTAACGCCTTCTTAATGACGTAAAGAAACACTTCCCGACACTCGCGCCTAGCTAACTTAAACTCGCGATTATTGCAACGAGTAGTAATATAGTAAGAGTATCCAGTTTTAAAATTACGGCGTTTCCTTGGCATGGGAATTTTTCAGCAATGATGACTTTAGCTACGGTAATTTTAAATTTAAAAAATGTAGACTTAAGCGACGAGCAGTTTTACCAACTCTGCCAAGACAATCAAAATTGGCAATTGGAACGAACGACTAAAGGAGAATTAATAATTATGCCTCCTGTCGGTGGAGTCAGTGGAAATCGAGAAGCTGATTTAAACGGCTCACTTTGGTTGTGGAACCGTCAAACTCAACTGGGAAGAGTCTTTAGTTCTTCTACCATATTTCGTTTACCGAATGGGGGAAACCGTTCTCCCGATGTTGCTTGGGTTACTAACGAACGCTGGCAATCATTAACACCAGAAGAACAAGAAAAGTTTCCCCCATTATGCCCTGATTTTGTCATAGAATTGCGTTCTCGCACCGACTCTCTGACCCAACTTCAAGAAAAAATGCAGGAATATCTCAACAGTGGTTTGCAGTTAGGTTGGTTAATTAATCCCCAAGCACAACAAGTAGAAATCTATCGTCCCAATCAAACCTTTGAAATTGTCCAATTACCCGCAAATTTATCGGGAGAAAATGTATTACCAGGATTTGTTTTAGATTTGCCTATTTTTTGAGGCGCAAATGGATGATACAGCAGGAATGAAATCTCAAAACCCCGGTTTCTTCAAACAGCCGAGGCGTTCGTCAAAAGTCAAATATCCCGATTTATGTCGTAAAACCGTAAATCTATATAGATATTAAGAGTATTTAACAGGATATGGTAGAATTTCCTGTTATATCAAATCCGTTGGTATCGGAATGATTTGTCATTTCTTCTGCTCTTGTATACAGAGTGTCTCTGCGGTTTTTTAATTGTTCAGATCAAGCGGATTTGATATTACTTGGCAGACTGCTGCTTTTGTCTAGTTTCGGGTACGAGAAACCAGAAAACAGCTAAAGCTACAGCAGCGATCGCCGCTAGCATCAGAAAACCAACATTGTATCCGGCTTTTTGTACCACAAATCCAGCCAGTAAATTACTTAAACCTGCACCAATACCAATCGAGGTGGCAAGCATACCTTGGGTGAGATTAAAACGACCACTTCCCTTAGTTAAATCAGCAACCATTAGTATCGAAAGTACACCGAAGATACCGCCGGCAATTCCATCTAGGATTTGTACAGAAACCAGAAAAAAGGGATTATGCGAAAGCGTGTAAAGTACACCCCGAATGGGCAACACACCAAAACCTATTAAAAAGATGCCTTTTCGCCCACCTTCTGCCAAACGACCAGCAAAGTTTGCCGTGGGTATCATAACTAACTGAGCGACAATAATGCAAGCAGACAGATAAACAGTGGCATCTAATCCTGTTCCTTTACCATCTATAGCGAGTCTTTGACCAACCAACGGTAACATTGCCGCATTGGCAAAGTGAAATAGAACTACTGCTATAGCGAAGAAGAGTATGCGGCGGTCACTCAATAGCTTTAGTATACCTTCTTTTTTATCTTGAGGTTCTGTTTCCTCCGAAGAGCTTTCTTCTGCATCACCACGCGCTAAATCGTGGTCAATCTCCTTCTCACGAATTCTAGCAACTGCAAAAGCACTGGCGACAGCCATTAACCCAACTAGAAAAAAGATGGATTTGGGCGCAATAAATTGACCAGCAAAACCCGCCAAAGTCGCAGCTAGTAAATTACCTGAATGATTGAAAGTCTCATTGCGTCCGATTCGCCGATCTAATTTTTCATTCCCCACCAACCCCAAGGTAATCGCCGCAATGGCAGGAGGAAAAACGGCTGCACCAACGCCAATCAAAACCTGAGCGCCGATGACTACTGGCAAATTTGGAAACAATGCTATAGCAAAGCAACCACTAGTGACTATAGCAGCAGCCAGTACAATCAATAACCGTTTCTGGTTCAATCTGTCAATCAAAGCACCAGCTGGTGTTTGGGCAATCACTGTAGCAATTGAGGAGACGGCTGTGGCTATCCCGATTTGCTGAGGATTCCAATGTTGCGAGCCTTTGAGGTAGATATTCAGATATGGTCCCACACCATCCCGCACGTCTGCTAAAAACAGGTTTAAGTAATCTAGTGCGTGCAAACTTTTTTCACTTGGGTTTCGCTTATCTGGCATAGGTTGTTGGTGATGATGATAGTTTGCTTATCTTCTGTGCAAAAACCATGCCAAATCAATTTACAAAGAAAGGCAGCTATGAGTCATGGGCATCCGGCTGTTGTTTAGAAGCCCGATTGTATGCCTCAACCCAATCAGTCATACAAACACGTCTTGCAAACATAAACCCATATTGCTCAACTGTGTAAACTCTTCCAATTAAATATTGTCCAGTAGTAACAGCATAAGTTCCAAAAATAATTAAAAAAATTGGTTCATTAAGTCTTTAGCAGGATTGTTTTTTACCCCATATCGCTCGGACTTCATAAAAATAACTTCATCACCAATTGTCCCATTAAAAGTACAATACAATGGCACCCCAAATCGATTAGCTCCAAGGCGGTAATGATTTCAAGAAAGAATATTTTTAGCTCGTGAAAACGCGAAGCTTGCTCTTGGGTTGCTTTCTGCGGCAGACTTCGCGAGCATTGGTATTTCATCCGCGAATTAAAACTGTGCGTTTTCCATACGTATCGGAGACTTTTAGATGAAGGAATTACGAATAGTTAATGTATTATCTGAATTTGATGCTCGCCTAGAAGCAGAACAGAACCAACTCAAAGCACTCAGTCCCCAAGAACGAGAAAAGTATCTAGATGAAATGATGCTAGCAGTTGGCTTGCAAACTGGAGAGTTCTTGAATATGCTTCTCAAAACGCAAGGTGGCAAACGCATTCTCGAAATTGGTACTAGTGTTGGTTATTCAACAATTTGGTTAGCGGAAGCAGCGCGGGTAAATGGTGGTCGCGTCACTACTGTTGAATGTGTTGCCGCCAAGCAGGCACAAGCGGTAGAAAACATCCGTAGGGCTGGTTTAGAGGATAATGTAGACTTCCAACTTGGTAATGCTGTAGAGTTACTGGAGAATTTACCAGGAGCATGGGATTTTATCTTGCTTGATCTCTGGAAAGAGCTTTATATTCCCTGCTTTGACTGCTTTTATAAAAAGCTTGCTCCAGGGGCGATTATCGTTGCGGATAACATCACTTTTCCTCCTGATTTTCGTCCAATAATGAAGGCTTACCAAGAATATGTCCGCGCTAAACCAGACTTAGATTCAATTGAAATCGATATTGGTCAAGGTCTTGAGCTAACGCGAAAAGAAATCTCTTGACGCCTGCTCAAGAGCATGAGACTCGTGAAAGATTCTTTTCGTGTGGTGGTTTAATTTAAGATCTTGCTGGTATCCTACGGTCAATAAGATTGGCGGGACGACTGATACATTCAGAACAGCCTATATTTCATTGAAGATTGCCACGCCTCTCCTGTTCCTGCTCAATTGCCTCGAAAATTGCACGGAAGTTGTTTGCTCCAAACCCGTTGAACGTTCGTCGTTGGAGGAACTCGAAAAACGCCGTCGGACGATCACTCATCGGCTTGGTGAACATCTGGAGCAGGTAGCCATTTTCGTCAAAGTCAACCATGATGTCGTACTGAGAGGGTGTTTATAAAATAAATCTTAAGCGGTTGAACAACGATGCTTACGGGCTA
>JAQYWO010000214.1 GCA_029379215.1 Rhizonema sp. PD37 | reverse complement strand
AAGAATTAAAAACAAGGGTAATGCTGCTATTGCAAATTAAATGTGGAACAGCTTAGAATAATTTATTCTGTTTTCTCCTGTCTACTACCATAGGAATTAATTTGTGTTAAATCTGTTGGTAGCACTTGATACTTTGCTTTTCGTTGCAGCACAGTTGATACTATGAACAAAACAGCCTCCTACTGAATAGAGGTGTCTGCACCCTGCACGGTGAGTAGACGAGGGTTCTCACTCGGGGAGACGCTACACGAATGTCGCTAACGCTAATGCAAACGTGTCTCGCTTTGAGCGGTAGCTGACATTTATAAGCAATTCGGTGCTACGTTATCGCTAAGCGTTTGAGTTCAAACCAAGGAATGCGCCGTCAGTTCCGTGAAGCCATATTCCAGATCTTGAAAATGCACGTGAACTTATTGCGGGTAATTACGAATGTATGATTTCTTTTCTTCCTAACCTTCTACCTTTCTTTGTAAGATTTATTGACTTTCTGATTCTTCATCTTCTTCTTTTTCCTGCTGCCTTTTGGCAACAATTTCTGTGATTTCTTCAAGGTGTTGTGGACTAATTAGGCATACCTCTTCTAGAATCAATGTATCTGAATCAAACTGAGTTTGCTGCTCTGCTAAAGTTTCAACTTGATTCACAATTATTGATAATGCTTTACCTTGGGAACTTGCAGCTTTCAATAGTTGAAAACGTTCTGGTTCTTCTAACTTAGATAATAACTGTGAGATGAGCCGACTGATTCTCATCTTATTACTAAAATCAAAAATTGTCGTTGGTTCATCTTCAGGGCATATCAATTGATCGCCAACATCAAACAAAGCTTGTACAACTGTAGAAATATTCTCAACCGGAATTTCTTTCTCAATATTATCGTCCAGCATTTCCAAAAATGCTCTGACTTGTGTTGTGCCATCAGGACGTTTTTCTAAGCTAAGTTCTATAAGTTTTTCGCCAAACTCTTCGGCATCGTCTGCCACAGCTAAAACGTCTTTTGCACGAGTCTGAGCTAATTTGCTTTCCGAGAAAGCTAACCGAAAATAATTAGGAAATATTTCCGGGCAGCATACACGCATTTGCTTGTGCCATTTTGACTCTTGTTTTCCGTCGTAACTGCCATCACCCCAAACAACCTCTAATCTCGGAAAAAGGCACAAGAGTAAGTTTTTAACAGTCGGCTTATCCTCATCTTCAAGTTGAGCAATCCAGGAATTATGCAGGTTTTTGAGTTCTTCTTCTGTAAAATTAAGTTCTCCGACAAAAGCATTTTTGTTTGTGCGGATTATATTATACATTGTTGGACAAAATACTCGTAGCGATTCAATGGCAATGAAATCAACTGAGTTCACTTCACCTTTCACTGCTGCATATGTGACGCATAGATTGTTAATCAGACGAATAATATCAAGAAGGTTGGTAATAAAATGGTCGATTCCTTGATAATAAACCTTACGCCAGTAGGTTGGCTCAAATAAATGCTTTGGATTATCAGCAATTACGCTTTCCAGTTTCTCAAAAAGAAGTCTCTGAAATGATGCTTTATCTGGCGTTGGTAATTCAAAAGCTACTTGAATAATTTTTTCTAAGTACGCTTCCCCAGATATTTCCTGACTTTCTGCTAGTGCTCTAATGACAACTTTTTTGTCGAAAGCAAGAAGGTAGATAACATTGTTAAAATTTGGAATGGCTTTGAGAATCCGAAATATTTGCTTGATATCCTCTACAGCCAGTCTGTCTATATCATCAATAGTGATGATTATTCGCCGATCCTCTTGTAGCAACGTGCGTTCGACATCTTCTTTGATTTCGGAAGCGTCTTTTTGTTCATCGTCAAATAATGTGGCAACTGCCTTACCCGCTTGGGCATAAGGTAAAGGAATTTCTGCAACAACATTCGCAAAATCGGCTATTCGTTCTTTCAAGCCTTTTGGTACAGATGTAGTTTTGCTTAAAATATCTTGTAATTGCTCGAAGAAGCGTTTTGTCACATCTTGGGAGCCAGAAAACAACCAAGGATTAAAAGGGACGATGATTGGTCTTTCTTCATCTGGCTTTTGGTTGAGATAATGAACGACGAAGTCCAACATTGTCGATTTACCAGAACCCCAAGTACCGTAAAGAGCGATCGCAAACCCTTGTGCAAAGCTCATGTTACAAATACTGTTTGCTAGATACTGGGCGAAGTTCGCATATCCCAGTCGATCTGTTTGTGGATCGATAGGGGAATTATCTTGCGAGTGGTTATCAGTCTCAGTCTTGTCTTGCGGATGGTTATTAATCTCAGCCTGTGCCACAGTAAACATCCTCATACTTATACTGCAATCGTCTCACAGTTAATAGATTGAACGATGCCCACCTTACGATAGAATTCTCACACTCTCGCAGTTAAATTTCATCGCCATGCAAATTAACTGGCAAACAGCCAAAACCTACGAAGACATTTTTTATCACAAAGCTGACGGCATTGCTAAAATCACGATCAACCGTCCTCATAAACGCAACGCCTTCCGTCCTAAGACTGTATTTGAGTTGTATGATGCTTTTTACGATGCTCGAGAAGATACTAACATTGGAGTTGTATTGTTTACTGGGGCAGGGCCTCATACTGATGGGAAATACGCTTTCTGTGCCGGAGGCGATCAAAGTGTGCGGGGACAAGCTGGATATGTAGACGATAATGGCATTCCGCGTTTGAACGTGCTGGATTTGCAACGTCTCATTCGTTCTATGCCAAAAGTTGTGATCGCTCTTGTCGCTGGATATGCGATCGGTGGAGGACATGTTCTACACGTAATCTGTGACCTCACAATTGCGGCAGATAATGCTATTTTCGGACAGACTGGTCCTAAAGTTGGCAGTTTTGATGGTGGTTTCGGTGCCAGCTATCTTGCCCGCATCGTCGGACAAAAAAAGGCACGAGAAATTTGGTTCCTGTGTCGCCAGTATAATGCTCAGCAAGCGATGGAAATGGGGTTAGTTAATTGTATTGTCCCTGTGGAACAACTAGAAGCAGAAGGTATTCAATGGGCGCAAGAGATTCTGGAAAAAAGCCCATTAGCAATTCGCTGTCTCAAAGCAGCATTTAATGCAGACTGTGATGGACAAGCTGGTTTACAAGAATTGGCGGGAAATACCACTTTACTTTATTACATGACACAAGAGGGGTCTGAGGGAAAACAAGCTTTTCTAGACAAGCGTCCACCTAATTTTCGCCAATACCCTTGGTTGCCATAACTCACAAAGATCGCACCCTTTGATCAAAAGGGTGTAATTTTTGAAGATCGTTCACATACCTGAAGTGCTAAAATTAGACCCGATTTCGGGTAACTTGTAGCTGAAAACCCTGATGATGACATTGTTACCCTTCATCACTGCCAAAAAATATCTTTTTACCTCTAAGCCTCATAAAACAATCAGGCAAGTAAGCAAGTATTTTTGATAAGTCAGTCATAACTGACTTGCCTTACGCTTGTCCATGCGAAGACAAAGTGAAAAATATTTGCGATCGCAAAGTTTTAAATCTAAAGCAGTTCTCTTTTGTGTAAAATACATCCAATTCTGTGGGCATGTTGTCTACCCTCCTAAATTTCTCACAGATGCATTGCTTTCACTTAAAAATTGCTATAACTACCCTTCTAAAAGATTTGCATTCTCATCATTTACATAAAACCACAACTTTACTTTTCCTGCTTTGTCAAGAACCTTTTAAACTAAAACTGGTTCGGCTTTCTTGATGTCACTAGTGCAAGTTACTTCCGCCACTACATTGACTACAGGCTTATTAACTTCACAGGTTAAGACTGGCACTGGTGTAGACATCCAAACATCATCTGGTAAACTTTCCCAAGATGGTGCAAAAGGTGGGATCGCCAGAGAACAAGCTTTCCAACTGCCTTGAACTGGTGCTCCAAGCTGCTGACAAAGTCCGCCGCGTCGCCCCTCAGACTTGTAATATTGACAATATCTACAGGCAGAAGTCATTAGTTTCACATTTTTCATATTTTTGGTCGTTGAGGCTTGATATCTATCTTTCATTTTGCGTCTATATCTAAAAGGGGATAATAGCCGAAAACCTATATTCAGTCTACGTTTTAGCGATCCCAACGAAAAAATGAATTTTAGGATTTTTTTAGCTTTGTGTCATATTTTTCAATTATTTTGTTAACAATCTGATACATATGTGTTCAAAGCTGACTCATCCAGGCTTTTAGATGAAACTTATCGGGGATCAAAGCTAATAATCAATATATCGATTTTGCTAGAGTTCCAACTTCATCCTCTAGGGACACCTTTTGGGTAGCAAAAACCTGTATCTTTGGAGAGATTCACTAAAAAATATCGTGTCTTAAGTAAGCTTTGAAGATGGAACAGTTTTGTATCTTAAGAAAGAGAAAAATAAGAAAAAGCTAAGTTATAATAGCGAATCTATAAAAACTGCACTTAATGTGTGTGTGAGTCTTTTACGCAGTGAATTTGGACCAAGGAAATTAATAAAGAAGGGAAGCTCCTCTGACTGATAGTTGGTGAAAAGCTGTTCCAAGTCCCCACATTAAGAATTACAACTCTACTGGAACTGCTCTGTACGACGAACTCAACGAGTAAATTTCTTAAATAAACGGTATGAGGAGAATCACAATCCCCACTCTCGATTCCTCTACCCAATGCATGAATCTCAAAACTTCTGAGCCGCACAAACAGAACACACCTGCCAGCGTAGAAGTTCGCCTGGTGGGGTAGGACATTGGCACTGAGGACAAAGGGGTAAGCCGAGCGATCGCGAGCGCACTAATTCAGCCCAATGCCCAAAGGCGGCATCTGCATTCTTACTGGTGGGCTTGCGATCGCGACTTATCCCCATATCATCACTTATGTAACTCGGATGTTGAGACGAGGAAAGCGCTTGTGCTGATGATTCCTTTTCTTTAGGGCGTTGCCACCCTGCGGTAGAGAAACGAATATCTACTAAAGGATCTAAAGGATCGCAAAGCTTTTGATTCAGCTTTAGAAGTAGCTGTTGGCGCTGAAAAGTTAAGTTTTGCGCCCAAGCAGCGCTAGAAGTTGCCACCCACAACACATGACGCTGAATCGACAATGGTCGAGAATGATTAGCTACAATGGTTCCTGCAACTTCAGCCCAATACTTCAGCACGCTTTGAAAAGGCTGTTGCTGCAATTTAGCCTGAACTTCTAGATCGCCTAAAATATCATTAACTGATTTAAACGACATTCTGCTAAACAATCGTAAAAATTACGTATTGACTGATAACGGGGTTAATAACCACTTTCAGGAGTGGTTCAATACTTTTGTAGGATGCTATATCTATGATAATTTTTCCAATTGTTTAACACAAAGTATATTTGTGTTTAATGTGACAATTAGGTTTGAGGCGATAGGTGATGAGTCAAAACCCTCTGGGAAATTCGGGTGCTTTATCTCACAACACAGCTGGGTTGAAACCAGCACTGGGATCTGCACTGGCAAGTTTAGAAGTACAACTAGATCAAGAGTTAGCTAGGTATCGACGCACACGCACTGGTAATCGGACACAAACAAGCCAACCTCGGATAGTGAGTCCGACAAACTTTACAAATGGTGGCAAAACCCCGCCTTCAGAAAGCCTTGAAATTAGTTTCCGATCTAGTTTGGTGAAGGCAAACGCTCTGAATCCTAATCTTGTAGAGCAAAGAACTAACTTGACGAATCAAGCTCTACCAGAGCGAAGTGAAAATCCTCCGACACCAATTACAGCGTCGGATACTAAATTGCCACACGGGGAACAGGCTTCTATAGCAATGTCCTCAATACAGAAACTGCAAATGCAAGGTTCTACTCCTGTATCAAATACCAGTATTGTGCCTGCAGTGATTGAGGAACGTAACAAAAATATTGTCGAGTCAGATGAACCCAGACAGCCAGATGACTACCTAGAATCATCTGAAGCACTGCTGCGAAGTCTGACAGAAGAACAAAAAATTCACACACAAACTCATCACAATGGCAGTTTGCTATCACCCTTGGGCATTGGCTCAATGTTGCTTCTTTTATTAGCAAGTCTTTCTGTCGGTTATGTTGCGTTCAATCCTAAAAGCTTGCCTCACTTTAGTTTGGGTGGATTTTTTCAGCCCGATGGGAACCTGAATGCGGAAGATACATCCGTTGGTGAAAATACGAAAACACAGCCAGCACAACCACTCACTCCCATACCCAAGTATCCCGATTTAGCGAAGAGCGAATTTCCAGAAGTAAAAGACTCAAATGATGTTGTTGGTTTGAAACCTAAAGCTAAACTAGTACCTATAGCTCCATCCAAAGCGATCGCCGATTCGGGCTCTACAAATCCGCTTTCTTCACCACAGCCTGTGCAACCATCACCTCCTTTAACGCCACCAACCTTTGCCAATACAGAATCTTCATCAAAACCAAATGCAGAAATTCAACTATCAAAAGATGGATATTATCACTTAGTCACAGATAATCAAGGCGATCGCTCTTTTGCCACAGCACGGCAAGTCGTTGCTGATGCCTATTTATCATCTGATGGCAAATTAATTTATCTAGGTGCAGTTAAGAATAAAGAGAAAGCAAAACAACTGCTACATGAGATTCAAGCAAAAGGAATCAAGGCTCGGATTGCCCAACCTTGATTGAGAATCTGATCGATTAAAAGTGAATGGAGAGTTGACGATGGGATTGATTGAGCGTATTCAGCGAGTCTTTCGCGCTAATCTCAATAGTTTTATGAGCAGTGCGGAAGATCCAGAAAAGATTATGGAAGGCGTTGTGATGGAGATGCAGGATAATCTGCTTCAGTTACGACAGGCGGTAGCTCAGGCGATCGCGACTCAAAAACGCACCGAAAGGCAAACGGCTCAAGCCGATTCTACAGCCGAGGAGTGGTACCGTCGCGCCCAATTGGCTCTGCAACAAGATAATGAACCTCTAGCTCGAGAAGCTCTTACCAAACGTCGAGCATACCAAGTTTCCAGCACTGCCCTATCTACTCAAATAGAGCAGCAAAAAACTGTGGTGACGAAGATGAAAGACGATATGCGGAAGCTAGAGCAAAAAATCACCGAGGTGAAAACTAAAAAAGATATGTATATTGCTCGCGCTCGTTCGGCTCAAGCGTCTTACAGACTACAAGAAATGCTCAGTGAGGTTTCCAATACAGATAGCTTGAAAGCCTTTGAGCGTATGGAAGAAAAAGTTTTGCAACTGGAAGCTAAATCGGAAGCTATCGCCGTTAGCAACCCGACATCGCTAGAATCAAATAATGATGTTGATGCAGAAATAATAGCAATAAAGCAGCAGCTTTTGACTGAGGAGGCAGAGGAACAGCAAGTAAGGGGCAGGGGGAAAATTTGAAAGACAATGCGCCATGTTGTTTCCAGGCAGCATTATTTATTGATGAAGTTGCTCCTTGAATGCTAACTTCCCCCTTGCCTATTGCTGATTAACAAAGCAAAAAACTTCATAACAAGGGCAATTCTTACAGTAAAGCAGAAAATTCCTGCTTCCACTGTTAAAGATTGGGCAATGATCTACTGAGAAGCATATCTTAAGAATAGAGACTTAGAGGGAGGATCGATCTGATGAAGAAAGATTACATTGAAATAGGTAGGTTATAAAACACTAAAAAAGCTAACTGCTCTAAGGTGCCGATGTTTTTGTCTGTGAGTGGAAATCTCCAAGGCAGCCGTCTTCAAAGAATCCATTGAGCGGACTTCTCTCTAAATAAGTTTGTAAATTGCAAAAGGAAAAGTAAAGTTATGGGAATATTTGATCGCGTAAAGCGACTTGTTAGTGCAAACCTTAACGACTTGGTAAACAAAGCCGAAGACCCTGAAAAAATGCTGGAACAGGCTATCCTGGAAATGCAGGAAGACTTGGTACAGCTACGTCAAGGAGTGGCTCAAGCAATTGCGGCACAAAAACGTACGGAAAAACAGTATAATGATGCTTACAATGAAACCAACAAGTGGCAACGCAATGCTCAGTTAGCGCTGCAGAAAGGTGATGAGAACCTAGCAAGACAAGCGCTAGAGCGTAAAAAGACTTTTACCGAATCAGGAAATGCACTCAAAGCTAGTTTAGATCAACAAACGGTTCAGGTTGACGGGCTTAAGCGCAGTCTCATCCAGCTTGAAAGCAAAATTTCTGAGGCAAAAACCAAGAAAGAAATGCTCAAAGCTCGGATCACCGCAGCCAAAGCTCAAGAGCAGCTCCAGGGTATGGTGCGTGGAATGAATAGCAGCAGTGCGATGGCGGCATTTGATCGCATGGAAGAAAAAGTCTTGATGCAAGAAGCCCGCGCCCAGTCGTCAGCAGAGTTGGCAGGTACAGATTTAGAAAGCCAATTTGCCGCGTTGGAAGCAGGAAGCGACGTAGATGATGAATTGGCAGCTTTGAAAGCGCAAATGTCTTTGCCAGGAGCTAAACCTAATCAACCCCAACTACCTCAACACTCAACCCCACAACACTCAACCCCCCCGAAACAGAATAACGAAGTGGTGGATGCTGAGTTGGAATCCCTTCGCAAGCAATTGGATCAAATGTAACACCATTTTGGATGAGCCAATTGAAAATTTTGGATTGTGAAATAGCGCATAAGCTCGTGTTTCAACAATCCATTTCGCATTCTTTTTTTTAATGGTGTAAAATTTATATGGAAAATGCCGAAAATCCCGTCACAGAGAGGGGCACAGCGTAAGCTCTTGTACTTGAGGCACGGGGATAAACGGTAGTGGCGATTTTTTAGCTGGCGTGATATAGTCTTATGATGCCAGTAAAAGACATTTAAATCAAACCTGTCCGTGGACTGCACCGAAATTATACGCTTGAGAAAACTGAAGAAGGAAATATCACTAGACACTTTGTGTACGAATGTGGTAGTCCGTGCGGAATATATCTTGGGAAGGATATGTTGGCTGAAGCGCATGCGCTAATCTTTGCTGCGAAGGAAGCGAAGAGTGTCAAACAATATTGTTTATTCAAAATCCCACACCTTTTGTAGTTGTGGGATTTTGCGTCCTTTTTGAGTTGGTAACTGCGAACAGATTGAGATAAAGTTATTGGTGTGCCAACTTTTATAGACAACACCTATGGAGGCTGCAATGAGTAAGGGTGTAATATCCATAACTGATGCTGATTTTGAAACTGAAGTTTTGCAAGCAGCATTTCCAGTATTAGTTTACTTCTGGGCTTCTTGGTGCGGACCTTGTAAATTGATGTCGCCCTCAATAAACTTAGCTGCCGATAGTTATAGCGATCGCCTTAAAGTCGTCAAAATGGAAATCGATCCTAACCCACTCACTGTCAAAAAGTACGGAGTGGAAGGTGTACCCGCTTTAAGACTCCTGAAAGGGGGTGAAGTGTTAGCATCTAATGAGGGCGCGATTGGCAAAGACAAATTACTTAGCTTTTTAGACACTAACCTCAATTAGTCATTGGTTAGTCGTTAGTTGTTAGTGTAAATTAACAACTAACAATCAACAGCTAACAATTGAAATGCAATTTGCCAACCGTTTACAACCTTTACAATCAAATGTATTTGCTGACATGGACAAAGCTAAAGCAAAAGCTTTGGGTGCTGGAAGGCATTTGATTGATTTATCATTAGGATCTTCTGATCTGCCAGCAGAAACGCATGTCATTGAGGCGATCGCTCAATCTTTAAAAGATCCAAGTACTCACGGTTACTTGCTATTTCATGGTACCCAGGCGTTTCGCATTGCAGTTGCTCGTTGGTACAAACAAAAATTTGGTATTGCAGTCGATCCAGAAACAGAAGTCTTACCGCTAATTGGTTCTCAAGAAGGTACAGCCCATTTACCTTTAGCTGTCCTTAACCCTGGAGATTTCGCTTTATTACTCGATCCGGGTTATCCCTCCCACGCTGGAGGAGTCTACTTAGCGAATGGTCAAATTTATTCAATGCCACTGCGGGAAGAAAACAGTTTTTTACCAGTATTTGCGGAGATTCCTGCGTCTGTATTAACACAGTCGCGGATGATGGTTTTGAGCTATCCTCACAACCCGACAGCAGCGATCGCACCATTATCATTCTTCAAAGAAGCTGTGGCATTTTGTCAACAACATCATCTCGTTTTAGTTCACGATTTCCCTTACGTAGATTTAGTCTTTACCGAAACAGTTAACAATCGCCAATCCCTTGCTCCTTCGATTCTACAAGCTGACCCAGAGAAAAGTGTCTCAATTGAATTTTTCACTCTTTCCAAATCGTACAATATGGGTGGCTTTCGTATCGGTTATGCGATCGGCAATGCGCGGTTGATACAAGCATTGCGTCAGGTGAAAACAGCCGTTGATTTCAATCAATATCGAGGAATTCTTAATGGAGCGATCGCTGCAATGGATGGATCGCAAGCTGGGATTCAATCTGCTGTTGCTACCTTCCGCCAACGTCGAGATGTCTTCATCGCCGCTTTACACCGTATTGACTGGCAAGTTTCCACTCCCAAGGCAACAATGTATGTCTGGGCAAAGTTACCAGAACCGTGGAGTCAAAATTCTGTAGAATTTTGTACCCAACTTGTAGAAAAAACAGGAGTTGCCGCTTCACCTGGTGCTGGATTTGGTAAATCCGGAGAAGGATATGTTCGCTTTGCTTTAGTTCATTCGCCCGATATACTGCAAACTGTTGTCGAAAGAATTGCTGAGTTTTTGTATTAATTTTAAGAATAACTCAGAATTCATAAGTGGGGAACTCAAAACCCCACTCATCGAAGATCACGCTTCAGACCAAGCTTATTTATTAATTCTTTATTTTAAATTAACAATAAATTTATCATTAACAACCCTTATTTAAAGTAATCTCAAGCTAGGACTCAGAAAAAAATACTCAAATAGGCTGTTGCTTATTGAACTTATAAATGGTGGGTAATATCTCTTCATTATCGGCATTTAGCCATTAGTCCTTCTTAATAGTGGAGATGCTTCTTCTATGAGAAGAATACAAGGGAGATCCGCCTTCTCTTTCAAAGACTTTGAGCAAATAGATCTGGATTCACTATCAACACACTTAGGTGATAAGGTATCCAAATGTACTGTTTTAATTTATACTATATGAGATATGGAAAATTTGGCTATATCAAATAATCTGTACTTAATTGTGATAAATACTAGTAATAGCAGTAGACTTTTGACTAAGATTTTATGTGAAAATGATAGTAAGGCACTTGCCAATACATAAAGATCCAGTTGTAAGTCTCAACCCAGGTAGATACGACTCTCCTTCTAGAATGAACTACCAAATATTTTTTTTGGATATCCGCAAACTGACTATCTACCGAGCAACAATTATAGTTGCATCAAACTAGAAGGCTTTTACTGACTACAAAAAAAAGATTTTATGGCAATATTATTAAATTGCTGTTAAATGCATGTAAACACAGTTTCCAGAGCGTGCCAAAAGCCTCTAATTATTTCTTAACCATAGATCAGTTTCAGGTATAGTTAATATGATTAGACTTGAAACTACGATATTTTGAAGGATACTCGTTATTACAAAAAATTCAGCAGGAACCGCATCTATCACCAATACCTATTATTATAGTCTCTGCCTTTGCTTTTTAAGTAGATCGCGAACGAGCGGCAATATTGGGCATTCGACTAAGATTGTATGTAAAAATGACAGCAAAATTACTCTCCAATGAGAAACAACTACAGTCATATCAAGCTAGACGGCTGTTACTAATTGAAGACAATGATGTTAACCGAATGCTACTAGATGACTATTTAGGTTACTGTAAATATAACGTTCAAAGCTTGCCAGAAGCCTCTAGCTTTTTTTTAACTATAGATAAATTTCAGCCAGAGTTAATTTTATTAGACTTGAAACTGCCAGATATTGATGGCTACGCACTACTTGAACAAATTCAGCAGAAACCGCATCTATCAAAAGTACCTATTATTGTAGTTTCTGCCTTTGCTTTTCAAGCAGATCGCGAACGTGCGATGAGATTGGGCGCTCGTCGCTACTTTGTAAAACCGATAAATTTGAGAGATTTGATTATAGCGATTCAAGAAGAGTTGCCTTGTAGCCGGATATAACTTTTTCTATTAAGAGTTGATTTATTGAGCTTTTGTGAGTTCAAGAATTCTTCCACAATCTAACTAAGATTGTGTAAAGAACTCCCAATTGTATCAATTTTAATACTGCTCGGAGCAGGTTTTAAGCTTTCCCAGGAAGGGTAACCTCTTTAAAAAGAAGGTAAGAAGAGAATTGAGTTAACGGCAATAAGGCACGAAGGATATCCACATTGTTGCCTCTAGTGACAAATTGGGGAGGAGCCTTACTGTAGCTAAACGTAGATATCTTTTAAATGAGTGAATAAAGAAGGGTGATTTCACTTAAAATGGATATAGTTGGTTTATTAAATTGCTGTAAACATTCAATTGTTAGCGCTCGGCTGTCAGCATAGACTATTTGTTAAAGTGGCTTAAGTCTGAAGACTTACATAATTCACGAATAGTCTTAATCATTCTCCGCCACTTCGGGCGCTCATGTCAACAAATTGCCAAACTCTGTTTGTGACAACATCTGCTCAAACAATGCCATTAGTTAAAGATCCAGAACGTTTAGAAAACCGTCTGCGCGAAATTCCTCCAGAACCAGGAGTTTATTTTATGCGAGACGGAAGCGATCGCATTATGTACATCGGAAAATCGCGGAAGTTGCGATCGCGTGTCCGCTCCTATTTTCGTGACTCCCAAAAATTAAGTGAACGCATCGCCACAATGGTGAAACAGGTGACAGAAATTGAATTCATTGTCACCGACACCGAAGCTGAAGCATTGGCGCTGGAAGCTAACCTGATCAAACAGCACCAGCCATATTTTAACGTGCTGCTTAAGGATGATAAAAAATATCCGTACGTTTGTATCACATGGTCAGAAGATTATCCTCGCATTTTTATCACTCGTAAACGTCAAATAGGCAAAGAAAAAGATAAATTTTACGGTCCCTATACTGATTCTCGCTTACTGCGAGAGATTTTGCGTTTATGTAAGCGGATCTTTCCACTAAAACAACGTCCTCAACCACTGTTTAAGGATCGTCCTTGCTTGAATTATGATTTAGGACGTTGCCCCGGTGTCTGTCAAAGCTTGGTATCAACATCTGAGTACCGCAAAACAGTACAGAAAGTGGCAATGGTGTTCCAAGGTAGGCAAAGCGAACTTATTGAGACTTTAACTGAGCAAATGCATGTTGCAGCACAAGCACTCAACTTTGAGTCAGCAGCACGGATTCGCGATCAAATTGCTGGGCTGAAATCGTTGAATGCAGATCAAAAAGTATCCTTACCAGATGATACAGTTTCACGGGATGCGATCGCCTTGGCTCTTGACGAACAACACGCGTACATTCAATTGTTCCAAATTCGTGCTGGGCAATTGGTAGGAAGATTAGCATTTGTTGCTGAAGTCTCCTCGCTAACTTCCCAAGTAGAACCTGGAGCTATATTACAACGTGTTTTAGAAGAGCATTATCAAACTGCCGACTCTGTAGAAATTCCTACAGAGATTTTAGTACAGCATGAGTTACCAGATGCAGATTTGTTAGCTGATGTTTTACAAGAACGTAGAGGCAGAAAAGTTACAATTTTAACTCCCCAACGGCAAATTAAAGCAGAATTGATTGAGATGGTAGAGCGAAACGCTCAGTATGAACTGCAAAAAATGCAGAAGTTGAACGATCGCAATCAACAAGCAATGCAAGATTTAGCCGATATTCTCGACTTAGCTGACTTACCCCACCGTGTCGAAGGTTACGACATTTCTCATATCCAAGGATCGAATGCAGTCGCTTCCCAAGTTGTCTTTATCGACGGTTTACCAGCGAAGCAGCACTACCGTCACTACAAAATCAAAAATCCGACTGTAACCGCAGGGCACTCAGATGACTTTGCTAGTCTCGCCGAAGTTATCCAACGTCGCTTCCGTAAGTATACAGATTCACAATTGTCGCGAGAAGATAATCCTGATTGGCCTGACTTAATTATGATCGATGGTGGTAAAGGTCAGCTATCATCTGTTGTCGCCGTCTTGCAAGAAATGAATTTGTTAGAAGATTTGCGAGTCGTTAGTCTTGCCAAACAGCGAGAGGAAATTTTTCTTCCAGGAGAGTCACAGCCCCTGACAACTGATGCAGAACAACCAGGAGTTCAACTGTTACGACGATTGCGAGATGAAGCGCATCGATTTGCGGTGAATTTTCATAGGCAGCAGCGCAGTGATAAGTTAAAGCGATCGCGTTTAGATGAAATTCCCGGTTTGGGAAATCATAGACAGAAGCAGCTTTTGGGGCATTTCCGCTCTGTTGATTATATCCGGCAAGCCACAGCCACACAATTGACTGAAGTTCCCGGAATTGGAGCGCGTCTTGCACAAGAAATCTACGATTATTTTCATCCGTCTTGAGAACGTCAGCGATGATGACAAAACATAATCCTACCCCCAACCCCGAACCTAGGGGTTCTTTTATGGGCTACTTCTTTCGGTGCCTTAGGGAAAGGGACAGAAGAAATTGCATTGGTAGTCTTACACAAACCAGAGCAAGGGGAATAATAAGGTTTAGTAAGTTCTGAAGTTTTTCCAGAGCATATCCATAATAAAGACAGGAGTACTTTATTTTATTTGCCAAGTGTAAAACTTTTTACTAAAACTTTCTATTTTGTATCAAGAGTTACAGAATTATTTTAGCTATACCATTTGAATCTCAAGGCATTCGTTATGGGGATCATCAAGATATATAATTTTCGGTAGAGTTTCTAATTGATTTATATCTAAAGTCTGAAGTCACTAAGTTTTATCATTAATATAATAG
>JAQYWO010000213.1 GCA_029379215.1 Rhizonema sp. PD37 | reverse complement strand
CCTTTGGCGTCTCCCCTTGGGAGAAGACTCGCTAACGCTACGCTAACGCCCCTACATGCAATATTTGGCGGTTTTTCTAAACTGTAGTGGGATGAAGAGAACGAGCATATAAATGTTTTAAAACCCACTCATATTCCCGTTCAATTGATGTTGACAAATCCATCTTCATCTGTTGAGGTAATACTTCCCAAGTGTAAGTTTCAATTTCCAGATGGTTACAGATATTATTGTTTTGTATTAGTTTTAACACAGTTACAATATCATCTTGAGTGGAATGCAACAGTTGGTAATCGTGGATAAAAATTGGGACGTGGAAGTGAATCCGCCACTGAGTTTCCGTGGTGGTTTCTAGCTTTGGCAATGCCGTTTCCAAGTCTGGATAATGATGCAAGTGACCGTTAGGATCGCGGGCAATAACCTGGTGTAAATATGTAGATTCAGCGAAAGGACGTAACCGTTCTTTAACCTGGCGGCGTTGGTTGATATCAGTAGGAATGTTTACCTGCAAAGCTGCACTAATCTGAATCTTACCAATTTGAATTCCGACAGCTTGAAATTGCTGAAAAACTAATGCCGGATCTTCATACTCCACAGCGAAATGGCAAGTGTCGTAACAAATCCGTACATGATTTAGTAAAAGAACTTCAGCCGCCTCTAAGGGAATTCCAAGATGCGAGGCTAAATAAGATCCACCTTTTGGTAGTAAATGCGTTTGGAAGTAATCAATAACTTCAGCAGCATTTTCAATTAATCCATCTGGTTCGGGTTCTAAATTGAGGTGCAGTAATAATCCTGTTTCGTTGCGTATACGAGCCATTTCTGCCACAAGTTGGGTTATGTGGTGAGTGGCACTCTCTTGAACAGATGTTTGGAAAAGTTGATTTCCTTTAAACCAAGGTTTGTATGACAATGGCAGTGTGGAAATGCTACCTTCCATTTCGGACGGTAAGAGTTCTGCTAAGATGTTTAGCAGTCTTAACGAGTATTTTAACCGCCTTTGCTCAGACCAATCTGGTGCATAAACCTGGTCTTTGACGACTTGCTGATGGAATCCACCGTAAGGAAAGCCATTCAAGGTAAACACGTAGAGATCAAGTTCTGCCAACCATGATTTAAAATTAGCCAATCCCGAAGCAAGCAGTTCTCTGGAAGCTACGTCTGCTAAGCGCAAACCAATCCCAAAGGGTTTTTCTGGGGCTAACCTTGCTTTTAAGTCTGGAATATAGTGTTTTAAATTAGCAAAGACTTGACTCCACTCTTCACCAGGATGAATGTTTGTGCAATAAGTCAAGTGGAAATTATTATTTATTCCTGTTTTCATTTTTTAGGTAAATATTAATTGGCAATTATGTAAAGCTTTTTAAGTTGGTAGCTAAGTAGGTAGGCGGAAATAAACTAAGAGTGCGCTGTAGACGCGGAGCGGTGAGCAGCGCTACAGGAGGGTTTCCCTCCGTAGGTGACTGTGTTAGCGCAGCGTTAGCGAGTCTTCTCCAAGGGGAGACGCTTCTCTTCGAGACGCTTCGCGAACGCGAACGCGAACGAGCGTCAGGGCTTCAAAGCAGAGTAGCGCAACTACGAGCCAATGAATGAAATTTATCCGCCTACTTATTTAATGGCTCATTGCTAAGAGTGAAATAGCTTGTCTATATAACGATAAGTTCACCTCGTGAACCTCGATTCCTTTTCCCAAGCTTCGTAAAAGCATTAT
This sequence comes from Rhizonema sp. PD37, assembly GCA_029379215.1. Lineage (GTDB taxonomy): Bacteria > Cyanobacteriota > Cyanobacteriia > Cyanobacteriales > Nostocaceae > Rhizonema. The sequence continues at coordinate 13,188 of JAQYWO010000213.1, read as the reverse complement.
TGTCAATTGTCCACCTAAGTGTTCCCGAAACTCGCTTAGTCCTTGGAACAGACAGCGAGGGTTTTCTAGTTGAAATGATTCAGAGGCTAGTTCTGGTATGTATAGGGTAAATCCTAAAGCTAAGAGTGTATCCATTATTTGCCGCCACTCTAGCTGAGAAATCAGTCCTAACAGGTAAGAATAAGTACTATCTAAAGCAATACCAATAGCGACTGCTTCTCCATGACGCAGGCTGTAGTTAGTCAACTGCTCTAGTTTGTGGGCTGCCCAATGACCAAAATCTAAGGGACGCGACGAACCTTTTTCAAAGGGATCGCCACTGTTGGCAATATGCTCTAGGTGTAGTTGGGCACAACGATAAATCACCTGTTGCATGGTGTTCATATCGCGATCGCCAAGTTTTTGAGCGTGAGTACGAATGAACTCAAAGAACTTCGCGTCTTTAATGAGCGCTACCTTAACTGCCTCAGCAATTCCACATCGCCAGTCGCGATCATCTAAGGTTGTCAAGAAGTCAAAGTCATTTAAAACTGCATAAGGTGGGGCGAAGCTGCCAAGAAAGTTCTTTTTCCCAAAGGCATTGATGCCGTTCTTCACTCCTACCCCAGAATCATTTTGTGCTAACACTGTCGTCGGAATACGAATCAGGCGAACTCCCCGATGGGCTGTTGCTGCTGCATATCCAACCATGTCCAATACAGCCCCACCGCCGATCGCTAACAGGTAAGAGTGACGGCAAAGTCCGACTTGATCGATAAGTTGGTGAATTTGCTCTACCAACTTGGGATTGTTCTTGGCTGCTTCACCACCAGGAACGATCGTCGGAGAAGCTACCAGTTTTAATGCGTTTGCATAATGATCGCTATACGCTTGAATTTGCTTGATTAAAGAGCGCCAATGCCCTAACAATCCGTAATCTACAACGACTAGAACTTTCTTTGGTTCTACAACAGAGTCTCCGGCAATGACGGATGCTAGCATCGGGTTTTTTAAATTAAACAAACCTGTGGTGAAGCACACGTCGTAGTCGAATCTTACCGAGACACTTTGGCGGATCGGTTGCAGATCGATTGTTGTATTTCGCTTAATATCAACTACCATATTTTTCCCTGATCTATTTATTTTTGTTGGACGCTTCAACTTTCTTAATGACTGCACCCGGACGCCAAGACTTGAAACAGTGAACCGCTCATAACAGCTAACAGAAGCTCGCTAATTGCTGACTTTTAAAAAAGCTTTGAGTATTTTCAAATTCTTTGATTAATGTGGCTCTGTCTTTTTGGATCACTAACTTTGCTAAATGGTTATAAGCATTGGCTAAGGACTCAATTGCAAGACATCTATCTTCTGTCGCCAGCATAATATCCACACATAAGTTTGGACTTTGAGCAAATAAACGCTTCACGATGTCAATTTCTTGACGGTAACTGGGACTTGACATCGATAAGCTACGATCTACATCGACTTTTTCTTGAGCTAAGTACATACCGAGGCTGAATCGAGAAAAATGTCGTGTTGCTTGAATAATCACCATCAAATGATCGTGTTCAGAAGGTGTACATTCGATTAAATCTCCACCCTGACTGCTCATCAAGTCTAATAACCATTGAAATGATTCATCGTTCCTACCCGAACATACGACAATTTTTTGTCCGGCAAACGATTTGACATTTGGTCCAAACATGGGATGTAATCCCATAACTGCACCAGAATAATGTTCGAGCATTGCCTGAACTGGCTCGGTTTTTATACTGGTGATATCAGCTAAGGCTGCCGTTGGCTTCATGTATTGAGCTGTACGCTTAATGATATCTACCGTCTGTTCAATTGGTACAGATACCAAAACTAAGTCGGCACCGCCTAACAGTCGCTCGGCATCTTCCCAATCTTTGCGATTAAGAAGACTGACATTATGTCCGGCTGTTGAAAGTTGCTCAGAGAAAAATTTTCCCATTCTGCCACTTCCACCAATGATTGTCACTTTTTTAGGTGTAACACTAACTACCGAGGACTGAGTTGTTAGTGCCGCATGACAGCTATTAACGAAAGTTGTCCAGATTGATTCGGGAATACCAGCTTGATCAAGTAGTTGACTTACACAAGCAAGTTGTTCTTCTGTACTCGGGACTGATGATGTTAACAGTGACAAGCGATCGCGTAAAAGTTCAATTAGGTTTTCGTCTATTTGTTTAAGCTTATCTGAAATCATAAATAATCGATTTATTAGAATTGAATTTCGGCAAAATACTCTCAAGCAAAGTGCTTTTAAGTCACAGCAAACATTTTCGCGAGAACTGTTGAAATTGGTAGTAGACTTAAGACCAGCAATCCATATGGCAAACCAGCAAAACTAGCAGCAACTGTAGCGTCTAAGACAATAAGTGATAATACTCCAGCAAGCACTGCTATCCGGATATTTGTTGGAATTGGTTCGCGTGTAGCTTTGATAAAAGGTACTAAAACTCGTGCAGCTAGTAAAACAATGAATGGCAATACTGCTAGCAAGCGATCGTGATTTAATAACCCCAACCCTAAAAGTCCAGCAATCACGCTTGTCAGCATTGCCAGTGCTACAATGCCATTGCTGTGATTACCGCCATTCACTTCTCCCCGACTTATGGTTGTCACAGCAGCAATGTAAACAATGGGAATCAAAGCTAAAAACCAATTCTGCATCACCATTGGTGACACAACACTCACCCCGAGCAACAAGTTGCCACCACGGCATATTCCCATGTTCAACGGACCAAAAATTTTGTGATGCTTGCCGAGTGCATCATATAGGATGGCAGCAGCAGCAACACCACAAGCTATTGAACCGCTTAACAACGAGACTTTCGCAGCTGCAAATATACCAATACTTAATAGCACGCTTGCCAAGAGTACCGCCCCTTGATACGATGCCCTACCACTAGGAAGCGGTCGTTCCGGTCGCTCTACTGCATCTATTTCCGCATCAAAAATATCATTAAAAACAATGCCACCACCGTATAAACCCGTAGTTGACAATAACAACCACAATAGAGATGCCCAATGAATTTCAAGCGTACATCCTGAAATAGCGAAGCCCGCTAAAACATCTGCCCATGCAGTGACAATGTTAGCAGGGCGCATCATCTGAAGATAAGCCCATAGGCGATGATTTGTAGAAATAGCTGTGTTCATAATCAGGTGAGTGGGAATGGTTAATAGTTTAGGACTTACGCTCTATTCATTACTTGGCGTTCTTGGCGCGGGCAGCTGCTTCAACGGGGGGAACCCCCGCAACGCACTCCCCTTGTCTTGGCGGTTCAAAAAATTAAACCTTTCGGCAAATGAATGCGTAAGTCCTATTCCAATCAACCATTAACAACCAAAAATTACTCAATCAATGCGTATTCTCGCGTAGACTCAATTACGGGTTCTTGTCCGCGTAGAACTGAATTACCGTTAAATAACTGTCGCTGATCTATAGGTGACGCATTGAGCCAGTCTGATTCAAAAATCTGACCACTTTGACTGTATGCTGCAAGTGCATTCTCGTAACAAACTGCTCGTATATGAGCCTCTCTTATTCCCCGATCGCGCATTAGTTGAGCAGTTTTGGGTACAGCAAGCGGATCACTCATCCCCCAATCAGCACTACTATCGACAATGATGCGATCGCTGCCATACTGGCGGACAATTTCTACCATCCGGGCATTTCCCATTTTGGTATTTGGGTAAATCGTAAACGCTGCCCAAAAGCCGCGATCCAAAACGGATTGTACTGTTTCTTCGTTGTTATGATCCACAATAACTTTTGATGGATCTAACCCGTGTTCTATACAGACATCCATGCTGCGACTTGTGCCTGCTTTCTTGTTCCGATGTGGTGTATGAATTAGCACCAGCATCTCTAGTTCTTTTGCTAGTTCTAATTGTAAGCGAAAGTATTTGTCTTCTGCTGTAGTCATGTCGTCGTAGCCAATTTCTCCAATAGCAACGACACCCTCTTTACAAGCGTACAGAGGCAAAAGTTCCATGACTTCATTCGCGAGTGCTTCGTTGTTTGCCTCTTTCGAGTTCAGTCCTATCGTGCAGTAATGCTTTATACCAAACTGCTCTGAGCGAAACCGCTCCCATCCGACTAAGCTACTGAAGTAATCTTGGAATGAACCGACACTAGTACGGGGTTGTCCTAACCAGAAAGCAGGCTCAATCACAGCAACAATTCCTGACTCCCGCATAATCAGGTAATCGTAAGTTGTGCGAGCAGTCATGTGAATGTGGGGATCGATAAACATAATATTTGCTAATTGTTATTCGTAAATTACTCTTAATTTCGTCCGTACAATCTCAAGCTATTCCAAGTCAACTCTCCTGCTTGAATCAGAGCTTGTAAGTGTGGGTATCTAGCTTGAAGTACTTGGGCTTGTGTTAGAGGACAATCAGAAAGTGCAAGCGCAGCAGCTGCTTGTTGAACTGGATCGGGGTCGGCGATGACTCGCTCTAAGTCAGCTATAATCGCGGCGTCGGCAAATTTTCCTACCGTTCGCCATAGTTCGGGAGAGACTAAGCGTTTAGCTGCCCAACGTTCGTGGGCGTAATCGACGAGCATTCTTGCGAGTTCTGGATTTGCACGCTGATCAAGCCCTTGGATTAAATGCAGGGGACTGCCGACAAACAAGGCTTTTAAGATAATTTGGTTCCATGCCAAATCATCTAAGCACTCTGCAGGATAAGGATTTAGCAAAGCGATCGCGTTAAAGACTGCTGTGATGTTGCTGCGAACTCCCTCAGCTGCACGCTTCTGTAGCAATTCTGGAAAAGGTAAAAGTGGTAAAGCTTGATAAAGTGCGACTAATTCGCCAACATCAGCCGCAGAGAAAACTTGCTCTAGAGTGAGTAGATACTGAGTCGCATTATCTTGGGGAATACTCAATACAAGCAGAGTGCGTGCGACTTGATCGACAGTCCAGTGTCCCGGAAACCAACCTAGACGAACTGCTGAAGCCGCCTTTAAATCAAATGATGTTAGCTCTAAAGCGTTCTTACCTATATAACGAGGTACAGAGCTAAAAGCAGTGAAGAAAACTCGCGTATGATCACCACTTTGAATTTGTGTCCTCTTCTGCTCCAACCAAGTCCAACCTGATTCCGTAACTTGCCTAGTTAGCCAGTTTTGCAGTAAGTCGGTAATGCTAACTGTTTTTTCTATTGTTGAAATCATTACACCAATTTTTATAAATTTTTTTGTTATTCTGTTCGCTCAATTTAAGAGGATATCCCCTTAATAAGATTCAGATAAGAAATTTGCTCTTTTTGGTAGGGAAGCATTCTAGCAAGGGGAACGAAAAATTAACTTTCTCTTACCACTCCGCTAGAATGATGTCTTAGCCAATAAATGTCTCAAACGGTATTGAGATTGTCGAGGGCGAATGCTCCGAAGTCTTTAAAAAAGGCAAGCTTTATTTTGTCTACCCACTTTTCTACCATTTCACTATCAATACCTGATACAAATGATTTATCTCTAATTCTTTCCCTCTGTACCCTGATCCACCCTGTTGAAGTGCATCCTATTTGTATCAACGCTATGCGTGAAATGGTATTAAAAGTATCGTCTACTCTTATTTAGAGACTTCAGTTTTTTTCCCTTTAATATTTACCACCTCGATGAAATTTCCGACGGAAACCTTCGCCGCCTTTAACGTCTAATACCTGGATGCGACCTTGGAAGAAATCGCCGACGTAGAGCTTACCATTTGCATAATGTTCGCCTGCAGTCCAATTGAATTTACCAGGAGTTAGGTCGAGAGGGTTGCCATAAGGTGAAGCTGAAGGTCCAGTTGCGGCTGGAGGTGGTACGATATTGCCTGATGCATCGGTGACAGGTTGACCGTATGATGTGAGGAATTTACCTTTTTTAGTGAAGACTTGAACACGGCTGTTGACAGCATCAGCTACGTAGATATTGTCATTCTCATCCAGTTCGATACCGATTGGGTTTTCAAACTGACCATCGCCTTGACCTTCACTGCCGAAGGTATATAGAAAATTCCCTTGTGGATCGAATACCTGAATGCGGTTGTTGTATTGGTCAGTTACAAAGATATTTCCTGTTTTTTGAGAGATGTTTAATCCAGCAGGCCCTTGAAATTGTCCAGGTCCTGTGCCTGAACTACCAATGGTTTTGATCAGTTCACCGTCTGTGTTATACACATTAACGACATCAGCGCTAAAATCACCAACGTACAAGTTGCCACTCTTATCGAACTGCATACCCCCAGGACCAAAGAATCCTCTACCCTGTATAGGACCTGCAAAGGAACCAAAGGATTTAACAAAGTTACCTTGAGGATCGAATACATCAATACGTTGGTTAAAACCATCACCTACATAGAGGTTGCCATCAACGGGGCTAAATTTGATGTCTAATGGCTCATCGATCTGTCCAGGACCGCTACCACTGCTGCCAATTGATCTGATGTAGTTACCTTGAGGATCGAATACATCGACACGGTCAATACCACGACCGTTACTGATGTAAACGTTTCCATCGGCATCAACTCCTATACCCTGAGGGACTGCAAGGGTTCCGGGAACGCCAGGAAACTCGCCATTAGCAAAGTTCGCAGGTCTACCAATAGAAGTTTCGTACTCCAACGATATAGGTTTTTCATGAGCTTTAGCAGCTACTGGCGCAAACATCAAGGTAGCACTGACTAAGGTGACGGACAAATTTTTGACTAACTTCATAATTACTTACTGATGAATTGAGTTATACTGGTACGTAAGCTATTTGTCGTTCCCTGGGAAAGCCTGGGAACGTTTTTCATTGCTGACACATACTTTAGTGAGGTATTTCTTGGCACTCCAAAGAAATAAAGAATCAGAGAGTTGCTGCTTTTTTTTACAGGGATGGAAGATTTACTAACGCGAGAAGTTGTTAGTTGTGTGTTACAGCAATTTTCAGGTAAAGTCTGCGGGAGAGAAGTTTCTAAGAGTGCGAGCTTTACGTAATTAGACCACAGTCGTAGGCGCGCTCCTGCCCTGACGCTCGTACCCCAACTCCAGTGCTTCGCGAACGCAAACGGGGAAGCAAGCTACGCATGATTGCGTTTGCCCTTAGGAGAAGACTCGCTAACGGGTTCGCCCTTACCAATCGTGTGGTTCATAGAGAGTGAAAATTGCTGTAATAGCGATCGCTCATCATGTGAGCATTGAATGCACTCGATCTGACCGTTTTAATTCGGGTTTATCACTCCGTTTACAAGTAGTTTTCACTTGCCCTTGTGCAATGAAATGAACACACTAAAGTAGCTTCACAAAGGAAACTTTTTATTTATCCTCAATACGGATAATTTGCCCTTCTCCTGGACGACCACCTCGGTTAATGATATAAAAAGCACCGTCAGGACCGATGGTCAAAGCGGCAGGTGATTCTAGTCCGTTACCACTCAGGAGAGTTGTGCAGGTGCGATCGCGAGCTATTTTGATCAAAGAACCATCTAGTTTTCCTTTCCAACCTGACTGATCGGCGTGCTGTAAAACATACAAGTTGCCAAGAGCGTCAAAAGTTAAATCAATCAGTTGGGTAAAACCATCTGCATAAACTGTAAGTTTGCCATCAGCATCAACTCGATAGATTTTTGCTCCACCTTCAGGAAAGGGAAAACCAGTAAATTCGCTGACGTAATAAGCATTATCAGGACCTTTAACAACTCCTGTCGGCACTGATTGAATGCTAATTTGCGATGGTGGTGCTTGACGATAAGCACTAGGAGGCGGTACGTGTCCGCGATCAAAATTAAGAGACTCTGGACGGGGGAATATGGGATTTTCTAATATCTGTTGAGGAATTGCAGAAATTATCTTAAGATTGCTGCCATCAATACTTACACTGAGTAAGTCGTTTGCCCCTGCATCAACCAATACAAGTGTATCTCCGTCTATATGAAAAGACAAGGGGTTACTGACAACTTCACAATTACTTAATACAGAATTATTAATAAGTTCATAATTAGCGATATCTACGATAGTTGTCCATGTATTTGTATTGAAATCGAGAGTAATAATCTTTCCCAAATCAGTCTGACCTAATGTGGTATCCCGTAATGCCGGAGCGGCGGCATACCCAATCAGAACATAAGCTTTGCCTGTAGCATCAAACTTGATATCGTGAGGACCGGCAGATCCAGTCCCATCTGGAAATGCTAAGGAAGGGAGTCCGGTAAATATACGTTTAGCAGTACCATTCTCAATTTTAGTGATAGCACCAGTACTACCATAACTTAAAGAACCTTGACCGCTTGGTGATGGAACGCTAGCTCCATTTCCTCCCGTTCCCGCCTCTGCCACGTAAAGACTACCGTCGGGATCAAAGCAAAGACCTTTAGGATTATCTAAATTGTCGGCAATTACTGTAAAAGATGTTCTAGAAAGTTGTTCTAGTGTCATTACTTTGTTATTTGTTGATTTTATAATTGTTAATTGTTAGGCATTAGTTGTTCTATGTAATAACGGTAGGGGCGGGTTTCACAATGTTTTTCGTCTTCACTTCTTCGAGTCATACAATTAAACCCGCCCCTACTAACAATTAACCATTAACTCTTCGGTAAATAGCTCATTCCACGGTTGAATGACTCTAGGTTGCCTGCCTTAGCTTCAACTAAACGTTTGATGTTCATGCTCTCAGCGCCAAAGTCTTCAATCTGAAGTTTGCCGTGGGGCAAAGACTCACCTGATCGCCAGAATGTAATCCGATGGAGGACAAAACCAGAAGCCTCTGGATCACCGAAAGCATGAGAGGCTGGGATGAGCATCATTGGAGAACGCTGATAAAAACCGTAATCTGGATAAAAGAATTCCTGCTCCAACAAGTACCATTTGTTCACGGGTTTGACTTGCAGAGTTACTTTTACCTTTTGATTGTATTCATCGCGAAACTCGCCTGAGTGGGCAGTTATCTCTCCATCTGCATGTAGCAAATGTGCCCAATCATCCATCAGCCGGAGATCTGACAAAAACTCCACACCCATTTCCACTGGGGCATCGACATAAATAGTGTCAGTATCAATAAAGTAGCGTCCCTTGGCTGCGGAGTTAAAACCTGCTTTGCGTTCTAAATTAGCTTTGAGAGAACGACACTCTGAAGTATGTACCGCGTGAATTCCCTGCATAATCATTTGAGTTTGCCGTTTTGGATCGACAAAACTCAGCCAGTGGAAGTACACACCCTTTTCATCTGTTCCCGGCTCTATGTAATCGGAAGGGAAAAGTAAGACTGGATAAACCTGATAATACTTCTCATACTCTAAGCCGCAGTGCCACTCAATGCCATAAAACTCAGGGTGTTCAAGTCTTTTAACATGATAATAGAGATTTTTGTGATAACCAGAGGCTGTACCAACCCAGGTATCTTCATCAATTTGCTCTTTCATGCGGCTGTAGAGTGTCCACTCATCCAAGTTTTTTAAACTACAAAGGTAGTCAAAGGCACTCTCAGGCGAAGTGGCAATATAAGCAGATGTAGCAAATGTATTTTTTTCCACTAATAGCTCCTTAAATATTCAATATCCCCTCTTATACTGTTTCACTTTAAAGTTGATACATTTAGGCAAGCAGTTCTTGAGCGAATAGTATCAAGATTTTTGTGAAATTGTATTGAACAAGAGAGGAATGGGGGGAAACAATAATATGTGAAGTTGGAGTTGGTACTCTCCGCATCCCCCTGCCTGCGGTGAATTTCTCTCCACCAGAGCGCTGTCTTGCTACGTCCCTGTATCCCTGTGTCTTGTGTTTACTAGGGCTGAGCCATAACCTCGGTGGCTACAGTTTGACGCAAAGCATAAGATATAGTTGACATCTGCTGATTTTTGAGATGTCTTGCCATCATGATTCTTTGCTCTGCTAATTGCTTGGCAGCATCATTAGTCGTTGTTTGCTGTGTTTGAGCTATTTCAAAAATCTCCAGCAATGTGTCGTAAATGTTGTGCAGTTGCTTAAAAGCTTTTTCTTCGTTATAACCAATCATTTCGTTATAAACGTTGATTAATCCGCCTGCATTAATAACATAATCCGGACAGTAAAGAATTCCTTTTTCTGCTAACATTTGACTGTGGATTCGCTCCTGACCCAATTGATTGTTAGCACAACCTGCAATAATTGGAGCTTGAAGGCGAGGAATTGTCTCACTATTAAGAATTCCACCTAAAGCACAAGGAGAAAAAACATCGACATCAAGAGAGAAAATTTGGTCAGGTTCAACAACAGTTGCTCCGAAAAGACGTTTAACTTCCTCTGTTTTTTCTGGACTTATATCAGTCACAAAAAGTTTAGCACCATTCTCGTGTAAATATTGGCAGAGATTTTTTCCAACATTTCCCAGACCTTGAACTGCGACTTTTAGCCCATCGATACTTTCACTTTGTAGACCAAACTCTACAGCAGCTTTTATACCTAGAAAGACTCCTTGAGCAGTTATCGGTGCAGGTCCACCAGACTTTTCTTCTACCCCAACGACGTAACTAGTTTCTCTACTAATTGTTCTGACATCTTGAGCGGTAAGATTTACGTCTTGACCTGTAATAAAACGTCCGTTAAGACGTTCGACAAATCTTCCATAAGCTCTTAATAAATCGTCAGTTTTATTTTCAGGATTAGCAATAATAACTGCTTTTCCGCCACCAACGGGAATGTTGGCACAGGCAGCTTTATAAGTCATACCACGACTTAAACGAAGAGCATCTTTTAAAGCAGCTTCTTCATTCACATATGGCCATAATCTTGTTGCGCCCATTGCAGATCCCAAGCTTGTGTCATGGATAGCAATAATTGCTTTAATATCTGGGTCTTTTCCATGACAGAAGAGGACTTGCTCGTGACCCATTTCTTCAACAGTCTCAAAAAGGTTCACCTTTGTCTCCTCGTTCACCTAAGTTTCACTAATATTTGTTCGTAGTTGGGCTGAGAGCGCATTAACAAAGAGAGAGTGCGCTGAGAGCGCAACTACGAACAAATTAACTGTTAAATATTTGGAAATGAAATGTGAGAAGTCGTCTTCTTCGCTGGAGTCGATTTGACTCCTTGTGCCGCTAGACCTTGATTGCGTCCTTTTGATGGTGCGCGTCGATCTGGGTCAATCAAGACATCAATCACAAAAGGACCAGTCGCTGCCATTGCTTGTTCTAAAGCAGCTTCGATATCGGACTCTTTGTTGACGCGTGTACCTTTGGCTCCCATGGCATAAGCAATCATGGCGAAATCTGTCTCGGGCATCGTTGCATCTGCACCTGTCATTCCCAACATTTGCATACCTTGATGGCACATGTTGTAACGGGCATCGTTGAGGACAATCCAAATAGCGGGGATTTGATATTTGACTGCTGTGTTGATCTCGTTGTTCATCTGCATTGCACCATCTCCAACGATCGCAACTGCTTTATTGTTGCTTGCAAGAGCTGCACCGACTACTCCTGTGACAGCATGCCCCATTGCGCCGACTCCAGTGCTGACTCGGTAGCGATTTGTCTGGGAAAATTGGAGAAAGTGAGTTGACCAAGTGAACGAGTTACCGCACTCAGCCATGACGATCGCATCACTACCTTCAACAATAACTTTTTGAATTGCTTCCATCAACACTTCTGGTCGGACGGGAGATCCTGCACCTGCTTCTACGAATTCGCGTTCGGGACAGGGAAGCATTTGTGCGGAGGCAGTTGCTAGGTGATCTTTTTGCTGTAATAGTTCTTGCAAAAATACTTTGATGTCACTCTGCACAGCAAAAGTTTCCGCTTGTGGATAAGCGACACCCGCTACTGTTGGGTCAATGTCTACATGCACAAATCCTCCTGGAGGAACCATCGCGGCATTCCAGAAAGAAGTTGGTTCGCCCAAGCGCGTCCCTAACACGAGTGTACGTAAAGGAGAATGCTGTTGCATATATGTCATTACCGACGCATGACCCCCCAAGCCTGTGACACCGACAAACTGGGGATGATCTTCGGGAAAGATACCTTTACCTCGAGGCGAACACATGACTGCTGCCCCAGTACTTTCTGCTAGTTGGCGGATTTCTTCTGCGGCATCACGAGCACCAAATCCTACCCAAATAGCAAATGGTCCTTCTTTGAGTAACTCTACAGTTTTCTTGATTGTATCTTGACTGGGTGCAATTACAGAACAAGAAAGACCTCGCCCTGGCAAGGATGTCTCTTCTATTAAACTTGTTTGGACAGCCGTAGGAATACTTAAGTGAGCAACAAATCCTCCTGGCTGCGATAAACCCAGCGCTAAGATGCGGAAAATCTGCGGTAATTGAGCAGCTGACTCTACTGTGGTAGCATAGTTAAACAGTGTCCCCGAAGTAAATATCCCTTCGGTGGGCAGTGTGGTGGTACTGGTTTCTTGAATTGCCCATCGTCCACGCTGCGGTGCTGAGGTGCAAGCTGATAGGAGAATCACTTTTGCTCCCTCACCACGCGCGGCAAATAACCCGGTCAAGGCATTCGTGATTCCTGGTCCTGCTGTAGTAAAAACTACAGTAGGACTGCCACTCGCAAAGTAGGCTTCAACTGCTGCAAAGGCTGCGCCTGATTCATGACGGAAGTTTAAGACTTGCATAAGGCTATTTGATAGCGAACCCCAAAGGCTTGCCATCGCACCGCCTGCTACACCGAAGGCGCAGCACACTCCCAAATTTTCTAACATCGTCGCGATCGCATCGGCAACCGTAACTGTAGATACTGTATTGTCTGTTTCTGACAATACAGATGTGTTGGAGCTACCATTTGACTGAATGAGATCGAGTTTGCTTTGATTAAGAGATCCTACAGAGCCATTGGGTTGTAATTCCCGATCTGGCTTGTTGCTGGTTGGAGAAGTTGTTTGAGTGTAGTTTTTCATCGCTTCTACGTATTTCCGGAAACTACCATATGCCTGTTAGTTCGCCTAATTCAATATATGCTGCACTTTTACTCACAGCCTTAGCAATATGTAAATTCAAAGTTTGAGTTCTTTTCAATACCTTTAATTTTTGACTGAACACTGAAAAACATTACAAGCTGTTTTCGCCGCCAATTGAAAACTTCCTTCTTCAGAGTGAAACTAATTCAGATGGTGCTTGAAGACAAGCCTACATAAGCTGAAGACAAAGGTGCAATACATAATCTTTTGATTGGTTTGCCTATTTTGTCGTTATTTTTACTAAAAAAAATATCTATCTTACCA
>JAQYWO010000212.1 GCA_029379215.1 Rhizonema sp. PD37 | reverse complement strand
AAATCTAGCGCAGCGTTCCCCAGTTGCGTCACTTTCAAGCCCCCTGAACGGTTACCATAGCTCTAATTCATAATTCATTTTGCAACGCCCTTTATTTTTCAGGTAGAGATTGTTCCATGACAGGTACGAACAGTGACAAACAACTGTCAAGAATAGTTTTAAAAGGCTTTAAGTCTATTGCTGAGTGTGACCTTGAACTCTCCAGGCTTAACGTTTTGATTGGAGCTAACGGAGCGGGAAAATCCAATTTTATCGGCTTTTTCCGTATGATACAGCAGTTACTTGAGCAAAACCTGCAAGTTTTTGTTAGTCGCCAAGGCAGTCCCGATGCGCTATTGCACTTTGGGCGGAAAACAACCGAACAATTAGAGTTTCAGTTATACTTCGGTAAGAACGGGTACTTCGCTACGCTAGAGCCAACCCAGGACAATCGCCTGATGTTCGCCAGAGAATCCTTCTGGTGGAATATGAGTGGTGAGCGTGAAATAGGTAAGGGGCATTTCGAGACAAAGGCTTTTGTAGGTACTGGGACAGGAATTGACGAATACGTTTTGTCTGCTATGCAGCAATGGCGAATCTATCATTTTCATGACACCAGCGACAGTGCTTATATAGAGCAACCACACAGTATCAATGACAACGCTTACCTGCGTCCTGATGCCCGTAATCTTGCCGCTTTCTTGTATCTGTTGCGTGACAGTTACCCAGCATCCTATCAGAAAATCGTTAAAACTATCCGGCTTGTTGCCCCTTTCTTTGGAGACTTTTACCTGCGTCCTTCCCCACAAAATAAGGAGATTATTGAACTAGAATCCCCTAACAGCACCATCAAAACGCATCCGCAATTGTTGCAATGGATACGACAAACCGCTGCATGGTTCAGTGCTTGCGATCGATATTGGGCTGGATTCGATACGTCAGCAATGCCAGCATTTTAACCAATGGTTGCTGCGTCTTGAAAACATAGCTTCATAACTTCTTTGACGGTAAATACATTAAGTCGTCAGACTTTTTATACCCATTTACTTATTAATTTAACGGAAAATAAATATCTTCAGAATAAGGATTGAGGTAGGGACGCTGCAAATCAATACCTTGTCGGCTAAAATGCTGACAGATTGTATTGATTCGCTCCTCGGTGGAATTTTTGCCTTTTTGCCAAGCTTCTAATAAAGCAGTAGCGACAACATGACAGCGGTTTAATCCAAAACTTTCCGTAAGTGCAAATTTTTGGGTTGGCTCTTCTGCTAAACTCAGCCCTGGTGCCAAAAACTTGGTGAATAAGGGAACTGGCTTGTGGAAATGAGATTGATGTTCTAGATAAACATCTTGAAGGACTTCTCTGACTGACGGATAGTCATTGCGTTCAAAATAGAGTATTCCCGAGTCATAACGTCCGTATGCAGAGGGATGCGATAAAACTTGAAAACTAAAGGGAATAGCCACAGCATTCAATTGCAATGTCAAGCTTTTCATCAGCGCGATCGCACCAGATGGAGTCAAGTTGAAATAGATTCGCCCCACACCCAAATCAGCATCTGGGTAGCCCAGTTGTTCCTGCCCTACATTGCTAAGTGCAATATAAAAACCGTTCTGTAGTCGATTTTTAGGCATCCAAATCGCAATATTACCATCTTTGACTGATGGCATAGTCGGTTCTCTAAGGTGGTCGCTTTCAACGTACAATGTCAAACCGCCTTTAATGACTGCCAGACTGCCATCAGGTTCAAGCCGTAACACCTGCCAATTAGGGTCAAAGTAACCTATACCATTGTTGCTTTTGTGTAGTAACTCGTAAAATTGACCATCGATCCCCAAATTGGAGTTGTCTAAATTTTGGTGTTGTTGGTCGTTGGTAACATCACCATTTACAGCCAAGGTAGTTTGTAGGGAACCATTGTAATAGATCCCGTGGAGGAAATTTCGTAAGCGCAGGGTCAGAAACTTCTGCTGCAAAGCTGTTGAAGTTTGCTGAAATCGTTCTGCAACTTCCGTCTCCAAGGCAAAAGCTTGATAATTGGGATGGCGAATGCAAAAATTAGTCTCTATTTGAACGTTACTAGCAATCTCAAAGAGCGAATTTAACATGATTCGGATACTTGTTGGGGGGAGAGGGGCAGGTTTTACCTATCAATATTAAATGGGTATGCTATCTGACAAAACCTGCCCCTACTAAAACCCACGCAGACGAGTTTTGTTGTAGTAAAGGCGAAGCAAATTTTGCTGCGTATCTACTTGAGGGTGGGTAGCCAATTTTGCTACATGTTTGGTGATTTCTGATTCGGAAAGACCAAAAACTGTAAACACAGATTGCTGTGGTGCTGTTAGCAAAGTTTTGGCTATCTGAAGCATACATAGACCAGTATTATTAAAGTATTTGCAGTCTTGGATTGTTTGCTGTATATGATGAATTAAGATTAAACCTGCAAATTGAACGACTCGTAAAATAAAGTCCTGACGGTACTCCAGAATCATTGGGAAAGCATTCAAATATGACCGAAGAAGTACCAGCATTGAAGGTTGGATAACTTCTAATGGTGTCATCGCCAGTTGCAGAGACTCTTCTAACTCGATAGTAGGATCTACGATGAGACTGTGAAGCCAAATTTTTAGATAGCTTGCCACCAGACTTCCCAAATCATAGGCAGGATCTCCCCAACCACAAGCTTCCCAATCTATAAGTCGCACAAGGCAATTGTCCAGTTGTTCCCACCGGGAATGGACTAAAATGTTTTCAAACTTTAAGTCGTTGTGAGTCAAGCAGCAAGGACGCCATTCACTTGCTAATTCTGCAATTGCTGCTTCTAAACTTTCGTAACGCTGGTAGAGAACATAAAATTTCAGCGCCTCTAAAGGAACAGTACTAAAAATTTTCGGTTCTATTGACTCTATGCCCTGTACTGGATTGTAAAACTGATAGCGGAACTCTCCTTGAGGAGCAGTTGCCATAAAATTACGATATTCTTGACGATTAAAGGTGGCACGATGTAGCACTCCTAAGGTTGTGCCAAGTGCGATGGGAATTGCTTCTGGAAAATACGAATTGTGATGATAAAAACTTGCCAGTTCGAGATAGTCCGTTAAGTAGTTCCGCACAAGGATAGAATTTTCTTCATCAAAATGCGTGACTAATGATGCGATCGCAGAAATATTTCCCAGAACTGGAAACCGCTGTAGTAGTTGGTGAAATATCCATTCTTTGAATAACTCTTGCTGTGTTCCATCATTTTCAATATGACGTTCTTGTTTAACCAAGAGTTGCCGATTTCCTGGTAAAGTAACTTGTAAATTAAAATTCTTCTTGCTACTGTTAAATAGTTGAGTATATTCAGCTTCGTCTCCTAAGCTACTCACACCGATAGTTTGCAAATACTGGATAACGTTTTGATCACATAGTGAAATTAACATTTAGTATTTCCTATATTGTAGTTATGGGTAATGGATAGTATGGAATGGGTAATGGATAATAGGAAAGACAATTATTTCTTTATTCATGCCTAATTCCCAATGCCTAATTACCACATAGCACACATCTTCGACTTAGCAATTTTATTTAGTATTCGCTTCATTTCCAGAGAATTTGGTAGATAACAATAAGCTAAAAAATTACAATAACGAATTCTTGAGCCTACTTAGTCATATCGAATATCTTAAATAAAAACATGCCAATCTGGCAATTAAAATAAAATTATCAGGTTAAATTTTAATTGTTATCCTCTAACTATTTATACTTTTAAATGTTCTTTAAAAACAAAGAGTGCTAATAAGCTATCACGGCGCAATCGGCTTGGAAA
This sequence comes from Rhizonema sp. PD37, assembly GCA_029379215.1. GTDB lineage: Bacteria > Cyanobacteriota > Cyanobacteriia > Cyanobacteriales > Nostocaceae > Rhizonema. Next base: position 11,167 of record JAQYWO010000212.1, on the reverse strand, counting down.
TACAAGATTAATTCGTCAATTTGCGAATAATTATAATAATTTTTTCGGGCTATAACAAAGGAAGCAGGGGGAGTAAGGAATGGAGCAGATGAGACAGACTACTTCCCCTTACTTCTCCTTAAGAGTGGGAAGTGCAATTTTCATGCATAATAACTTACTAATCTTGTGTATGATCTACCACACAAAAAAATTAGCCGCGATGTTGAAATACTTCCATCTACGGTAATATAAATGTACTAGTTTAGTAAGCAAAGGTGAGGAGGAGTCTTTTCGTACTAAAAAGCTGAAGTTATTTTAATGCTACCAGTTGAGTCATCATCATGCCCAAAGCCACTATACCCAAAATAGACATCAATCCCGCAGGCATAAATTTACGTGTTTTAGCTAGTCTAATCATAAAGACGACCAACAGAAGACCAGTGACAACAGTTGCTAAAATTAAACCCCAAGTTTGACCTTGAAGTTGGGCAACAGCAGCAGCAATCAGTGATAAACCGCTAATACTACCACTGATCAGAGAAACTTTGCTACTCGCACTGCGGTAGCCGATGATGCCACCAAGAATTGCTAAAATACCGTAAGCAATAGTAGCAACAATACCTATATACATTGTTAAAACCTATGTAGATTTTGATTTTGCAGCAAACCTTACTAGACAATCTACCATAGCTCATTCGCTTAATAACTCTTTTAATTGATGGATAATCAAGCAATTACAACAGTTAAATTCCTTCAGCGTCAAGCAGCTTCCCTCTTGCTCTACCAAACTGTCCTTGGGAATGAAGTGGGTAACGCATTTCTTGACCTGTTGCAAGCTATACGTTACACTGATGCCGATGCACAAAATTGCCTTCAAGCCTACGGGAAATACTTCAACTCCTTGGCTGCAAGAAAGCAAAACTGGGAGTCATATCTTATTACTCAGATTCTCAGAAATGACAACCCCTTCACTCAACAAGCTCAACGTCTAAAATTTGAGGAATTACCAACCGCTTTAGTCGCAGCCGTTCAGCATGATTTACGAATATTTCAAAGTCTTTATGAATGTAGTAGTGCATCTTTGAGTGAGTGGGTGCAAGCTGCGTCCGATTTGCCGATCTCACCAGTCGTTTGGTATCTACATCACGATGAAACCGAAGTAAAAAATGAACTGCCGTTGATCGTGAAACTGCAGGAGTTGGAAAACTGGGTTGATGCTGTAGAAGATTTGGCAGCTTATTATCAGCAGTTTGGTACGGGCTTATTTGCTGAATACAAGGCAGCACGTTGGCAAGATGGACAGTTTCTTGGTATACAGTATAACGATCCGGTAAAGTTGCAGGAACTCGTGGGTTATGAATCTCAGCGAGATGCTTTGCTGAAAAATACAGAATTTTTATTATCAGGGCAGGTTGCACTGCACGTATTACTTTATGGCAGTCGTGGTTCGGGTAAATCTTCTTTAGTGAAAGCTTTGCTGAATGAGTATGGTGAGAGTAACTTACGCTTACTGGAGGTGGGAAAAACCGAACTGAAAGATTTACCGAAAATTGTAGAACAGTTGCGGCAATTACCGCAAAAATTTATTATCTTTGTTGATGACCTCTCTTTTGAAGAAGATGACGACGCTTTTAAAGCACTTAAAGTGGTTTTAGAAGGCAATTTAACGGCGCGATCGCAAAATATCGTCGTGTATGCTACTTCCAACCGTCGCCATTTAATTCGGGAGTTTTTCACAGATAGACCATCTTCACGGAATAATGATGAAATCCATGCTTGGGATACTATGCAGGAAAAGCTTTCGTTTAGCGATCGCTTTGGCTTAACCTTGACTTTTGAACCAGCAGATCAAAAAACTTATTTACAAATCGTCCAACATCTAGCAACGCAAGCTGAAATTAATATCAGTCAGGAAGATTTGGAATATCAAGCTTTACAGTGGGCAACTCGCCACAATGGTCGTTCCGGACGAACTGCAAGGCAGTTTGTTGATTTCTTGAAAGCAGATTTAAACTTTTTGAATCCACAAAACAATCTCGGTCATTCGCAGTCATAAAAGAAATTTACTTTATTATTGTCATTTTAACAGCCCTTTATGAACGAATTGATTTTTCTAAAGAACAGTTTAACAAGCTATTGTATCTGTTGATATGTTTAGATAAGATGTGTCTCCTAGCTGATGAGCAGGTTTAACAAGCTATCTTATTAAATAAACTCGCCCCTACCAACCAATAACTCCTTAACTATGGTAAGAACAAGCAATATGCAATCAACAACGGCGATCAACAATAGATTTATGATAGGTATAGTTGCCTTTGGTGTAAGTTTTGTTCTTAGTTTTTTCCTCAGTTGGAATTTTAATCAAGCTTTGATTACAGGTATAACTACTGTTCCGGCAACTTATTTGGCAGCATTCTTCGTAGATAAACGACGTAAAAATTATGAAATGCTAATTTTAGATTCTCTCCGTAATAGAATTAGGGAGATTGAAGTATTTAAGTCTCGAATTTTAGTAGATATAAATAAACTTGAAGGTCATAAATTTTTATTACATCAAGAGTCAAATAATCTGCAAAGTCAACTGGTAGAACGTCGCAATCAAAGAGATAGTTTAAATCGGGAATTAAACTATTTTGTCATAGAAAAAAAACAGTTAAAAACAGAAATAACCAATTTGCATATCGAACTTATAGAACTGGAAAAAACTAAAGTAGAACTTCACAAATCTTTTTCTAATTTAACATCAGAAAAACGACGACTTGATTTAAATTATAATGTATCTCGTTCAGAAATTTCTAAACTGCAAAATCAAATTAGTGAATTGCAGCAGCAAAAGCAGGAATTAGAAAGCTCCTTAACCTTACTTAATAGACTCAAACCGCAATTAGAAGAAAAATTGCATCAGATGCGGGTTGAAGTTCAAAAATTAGAAAATCAAGAAGAACAGCAGAATCAACTCCTTTTAGATAAGTTAGCTGAAAGAGAAAACATAGAAACTTACCTAAATTGCTTAAAAATTCAAATCGTAGATAAAGAAACAGAATTTGGACAATTGCAAGAACAATTTGCATTATTACAAAACGAACGCGACCAGTTGCAAAGCCAAGTTTGGGAACTACTACATCAAATGGAAACCTTAACTCAAGAAACTTTGCACAATAATTTTCCAGAAGATGATGTAGAAGTCTTTCCTTTTTTAGATTTAATTGAATCATTAGAATTGAGTCCGAGCGCTGTTAAACCAGAAATGCTACCAGAGGAATGGAATAATTTTTTTGAGAGTTTACCAAGTTATGAAATTCAAGTATTAAAAGCCATTCTGGAGCAAGACCGTCCCAATGCTACTATTAAAAAGATTGCCGAAGAACATATAAGTATGCCCAATCTCCTGATTGATTCTATTAATGAACGGGCTAATGATATAATTGGTGAATTGCTCGTTGATCCTTCATCGGACTCTCCAACAATATATCAAGAGCATGTCAACATTCTCAAAAAACTTATTGCTAGATCTGAAAATATCATGGCAAAACAAGTATCAGCAAAATAATTTATCATTTTTAATCAACATAAGAAAAATTTAATCATTAATGAAAAGAAGGCTCATCCTCCAGCTAAAATAATATGAGGAGAGGTAATATACATGGCAAAGTTCAAAATCTCGAAAAAAGTATCCACTGCTTTAATCAATTCTGTTGGTGCAGGTGTTGTGCCAAGAGTAGGATTAGAATATATAGCAGTAGGTCGGGAACCTGAACTCAGGAGTTTATTAAAAAACCTTGATGACATAGCAGAAGGGGTACCAGCATTTCGCTTTATCATTGGTAACTACGGTTCGGGTAAAAGCTTTATACTACAACTAGTCCGCAATCGTGCAATGGAGCAAGGCTTTGTCGTCGCCGATGTTGATTTATCTCCCGAACGCCGACTTGCAGGCACAAACAATGAAGGTTTGGCGACATATCGAGAGTTAATGAGTCGGCTTGCTACAAAAACTCGTCCTGATGGTGGTGCTTTAATCTCCATTCTAGAAGGATGGATTAATAAAATTCAACAAGACGTTGCTAAAGAAACCGAACTGCGTCCTAATGATGTGGGTTTCGATGACAAAGTTGAAGCGAAAATTAGAGAAGTTGTTCAGTATATTGAAGATTTAGTCCACGGATTTGATTTTGGAAGCGTAATCGTTGCTTATTGGCGCGGCTATCGATTGGATGACGATCAATTGAAAGGCTCTGCACTGCGGTGGATGCGGGGAGAATTTGCTACTAAAATTGAGGCAAAAGCAGCTTTAGGAGTTCGTGTCATTATTGACGATGAGAGTTGGTATGACTATATCAAGCTGTTAGCTAAATTTGTGGCAGAAATTGGTTATAAAGGATTTGTAGTCCTCCTTGACGAAGCTGTACATTTGCATCAAATAGCTACGACAGTCAGTCGGGAAAAAAACTACAATAGACTGCTGGCAATGTTTAACGATACCATGCAGTGCAAAGCTGAGCATCTTGGCATTGTCATCGGTGGTACAACAAAATTTTTAGAAGATCCAAATCGGGGACTTTTCGCAGATGCGGCATGGCGAAGACGCACAAAAGAAAGCCGTTTTGTCACTCAAGCTGGTGTTCAAGAATTTTTGGGACCAGTACTCCGCCTCAACCCTCTAACGAAAGAAGAAATCCTAACGCTGCTGCAACGATTGGCTGAAGTTCATGCGTTTAATTATGAATACACACAAACTTTAAAAAATTCAGACTTGAAGGAGTTTGTGCAAGAAGTTGTCAATCGCTTGGGTGCAGAAGTTTTGCTAACTCCTGGTGAAATTGTTAGGGATTTTATTAGTTTGTTAAATGTCATGCATCAAAACCCTAGTATTTCTTTAGGCGAACTCATTCATGGCACTAATTTTAAACATACGATGAAGAATAAAAATGTGAATGAGAGTGATGATGTGGCAGAATTTAGTTTATAATAAATAATATAAATATTGACGAATTTACTGAAGATAAGTTTTAATTTAGTATTGATTTTGTTGTTAGCAGATTGTCAAAGTATCATACTGCTATAGATATTACTTTTTCTACCCTTAACAGCATTGGTAATGATAGTGGTATTTTCCAATTGAGCGATCGCACCAGCCTTGATCGTAATGTTGCTACTTCATTTTTCAAGTAACAAAAACGAAAACTCCAATTGATTAGTTTTAAATATAAGACTTCCGCAAAAGTTACAAAAAGGCTTAATTTATAGCCGTTCTCAATCAAATCCCATACACTCTCGCCCTCTCCCAGCCTTGGGAGAGGGGTGCCCCTGAAAAGGCGCTCTTGAGGGCATATGGGATGTGACTGAAACGAGAATTGCTATATTGAATCGCAATAGACAAAGGGCAGTTCGCAGTTGGGTTTCCAACGCCAGAGCCCTAAGTCGGGAAACCCTCCTTCTCCCAAGGGGAGACGCTGCGCGAACAGTACTGGCTCCTCCGTAAGAATCTGCCCGTGTGCTTGTACGCCAAGAATGAGTAAAGTTTGCGTAAATCATAAAATAAATATTGTTTACACTATGCTATTATAAAAACTAAGTGTATATACTGAAAACCTCTAAATATTTGCACTCTTACTTATAAAATTTATTGAAACTACTTATGACTACTAGCCTTTGAATTTGCTACCGTAGTCTTGACATTTTAAAAAATTTGGCTGCGAAGACTCAGAAAATTGCGACTAAAACTAAGCGGTTGAGTAAGTGTGTTCGAGGCTTGAGAATGCGGATATATTGGGAAACAAGAGAGTTATGACTGTAAATTTTGCTCGGAGTTGTGCGGAGCGAGAACATTTGAAGCAAGTATTGCAAAACATTGACGCACAAAGTTGTCCGACGTGTTTCAACTTTCACATGCACACAGTCCACTCGGATGGCAAGTTGCAGCCGAGTACATTAATGGAGCAAGCGATCGCCATCGGTTTAAAAGGACTTGCTATCACAGATCATCATAGTATAGATGGATACATTGCTGCCCAAAGATGGTTGGAAGACTGGAAGTGGCATAACAAGAGTGCGAATGCTCCTCACCTCTGGAGTGGAGTGGAAATTAATGCCAACCTTTTAAATATTGAAGTTCATATTTTGGGTTATGCTTTCGACCTTGAACACATAAGTATAAAACCGTATATTCAGCACATATGTACTACAGGAGAAGAATATCTTGCAGCTAATGTCATTGCTGCTATTCAAAAGGCTGGAGGATTAGCAGTACTTGCTCACCCAGCACGATATAAGATCTCGCATTTTGACTTGATAAAAGCAGCAGCAGATGCGGGTATAGATGGCGTGGAAACTTTCTACGCTTATAACAACCCCAAGCCTTGGAAACCTAGTCCTTTAGAATCAAAACAAGTGCAACACTTAGCTGATGAATACGGTCTAGTCAATACGTGCGGTACTGACACTCACGGTTTGAATTTGCTACAAAGATTGTAAAAACTATAGCATGAACTCATCATCTAGTAGAAAGGTAGTTATGAAAAAACAATCAGTGTTCACTTGAACCTACAACATAGCACCACCAAATCTTTGATTTGGTGAAGGCTTGGAGTGTTCGGCTCACGTTTTAGGCTTCGACTCAAAAACGCTTTCTTTGGATAGCTTTTTTTTAGAGTCTAACCTGTTACAAGAACTATACTACTCGCTTCACTTAAAAAGTTGAATTGACAACCGGATTCTAGTCCGCCCTGACTAAAGCTACCGTGCAAACACAACCGCATTCAGGCATTGAGCGTATTGCATATGCCCAGTAATATTTTTGGTGTACATAGTAGCTTGGAAAGCGCGGACTGTAATAACCGGGAGAGTAAATTTTCTGACAGTTCATTAAGGATTGCTACATGACTTGACTGTCTTCTGGCAAAGTCACTTCTAACTTTAGACAATTACCACCATCAACCTGCAACTGATATTCTACCTTATCAATCAAACGATTGATAATCAGCCAACCGTAACCACCTTCTTGCTTATCTGTAGGGCTAGGAGGCAAGTAATTAGACAAATCAAAACCGGTACCACGATCCCAAACTTCTAAAGCGATATCTCGGTCTTTCATTTCCAAGCGAATCAAAACTGGCAAATAAGGTTGATCCTTATGGGCGTGACGCACTACGTTTGAGTAAGCTTCTACCAACGCCAAACGCAACCGAGTTGATTGCTTTGACCAATCAACTGATCCGTTAATTTCGGTTTCTATACATCCTAGCAACCAGTTTTCCACAATAGCTAAAAACTTCAAGTTACTCGGTACGTGAATCTCACTTTTCATCGCTTTACAAAACCTCTAGCGAGAGTATAGTTTGGTCGTCTTCTTGAACTTGGTTATCTGCTTGGATGCGAGTAAGTAAATGGTTAAGAGATAATGGCTGATCTTCCCTTTGTAATAGTTGCCAAAGACCTTCTAGATTTAGCATAGAATGGTTCTCTAATTGAGCATTATCTACGGGTTTCGCGGTGAAGTCATCTTTTATTGAAACCTGAGCTTCAGTAATACCATCACTAGCGAGTAACAGAATGTCTCCAGAAGCAAGAAGCAATAGACCGGGCTTTGCCTCCCACTTAGGTAAGATTCCTAAGGGAACACCACGAACCTTCAAGTAATGGGGGTTTGTTTTCACAGTGTCATTGCATGAGCTAAGGAGAGGATAGATATGACCGGCATTTGCGTATACTAGTTCTTTAGTTGTCAGCGTATAACGAGCTAAGAAAAGGGTAATGAAGCAATTATTGCTGACCAAGTCATCGCTAAGAGCATGGTTAAGATTTTGCATGACGACATGCGGCATCGCTGGAGTTTCTTGAGACAACTCGCGGCGCAACACAGAAATGGCACTAGCCATGAACAAAGCAGCTGGCACGCCTTTACCAGAAACATCACCCACTGCTAACCACAAATCCCCTTTTGGATGGACAAAAACTTCAAAAAAATCTCCTCCTACTTCACGAGCAGGGTAACAGCAAGCTTGCACCTTCGCTCCCTTGATATCAGGCCAACTTTGACGCAACAGATTATGTTGAATTTGGCGTGCCACCTCCAACTCAGCGCGAATCTGCGCTTGGTTTTCTTGGAGGCGCTGGTAAAGTTTTGCTTGAGACAAAGCTAATGCGGCTTGTTCGGCAACACCTGTAATTAATTGCACATCCTCTTCAAGCCAAGAGCGATCGCTTCGGTGCTGGTAGAGAGCAAGGAGAGCGAGCAAGTGTTGCTGGTATATCAGTGGTACAACGAGTTGTTGGCTTGAATCAGTGCCATTTGTCTTCGCTTGCAGTTGATAGCTGCGAGTAGCAAGAACCTCTTTAATCAAAGAGTTGGGATCAAAAAAGTCACTCGCTCCAGAGAATTTTGGATCTTGGTAAAAAAACTCGTCCAGTGTCAGGCTATTGCCCTCCACAGGTTTCAATAAGCAATAACTTGCTTCAAAGGTTTGTCCAATTGTTGCCACAATTTTTTGCAGCATACTGTGGTAGTCTAAAGACTCTCTAATTGCTGTTGTCACAGCATTAAACAAAGATTCTCGTCGAAGTGCACGACGTAACTCCTGTGTACGTTTTTTCACTACACGATATGTATCGGTAGCTTGCCCAACTATAACCTTAAGTCTGTCTGGTTTCCAGGGTTTAGTAATGTACTTAAAAACCTGACCGGAGTTAATTGCATCTACCAAATCTTCAACATCAGTAAAGCCTGTCAGCAAGATGCGAATCGTATCGGGGAAACGCTCTACCGTGCGACTGAGAAATTCGGTGCCGTTCATCTCTGGCATTCTTTGATCGGAGATAATTACAGCCATCTCGCCAACGCTATCCAAGATGTTTAAAGCACTGAAAGCATCATGTGCTTTGTATACTTCAAAATCTCGCCTAAAAGTTCGGTAGAGTAAATCTAAATTATCCGGTTCGTCATCTACCACCATGAGCTTGAGTTTGCTTGCCTCTTGTTGTGTCATACTTGGCTTCACTTTACAAATACTTTAATAGCGGGATGGTGTTAAGCTGAGCCATCCCGATAATTAACGAACAATAAAAAAAGCAATAGTAAAGAGATACCCTCTTTGAACATATAACTTTTGCAATGTCATTCAACTTATAGTTTTCTTAGAAATTCTCACACCCTCAATGCACTTTATCCTACTAACCCAGAACGCAAGGCACGAACTGCTGCTTGAGTTCTGTCATCAGCACAAAGCTTGTTTAAAATATTTCGGACGTGAGTTTTTACAGTACCGACTGTGATGTAAAGTCTTTCCGCAATCACTGCATTGCTACAACCTTCCACAATCAGCTGCAATACTTCTAATTCCCTTTCTGTTAGGGTATAGGCGTCAATCACCTCCCGCTCATCCATATAATCTGGGCCGTTAGCTGGTAACTTAGTATTATCTGATACTAAGTCGGAGTTGTGAGGATTTTGTTGTGCTTGTTGTAAAACGATCCGAGCGATCGCCGGATCGATCCAAGCGTTGCCATTGTAAGTAACTCGCACGGCTTCCAGCAAATTATCAAACTTGATATCCTTCATACAGTAGGAGTCTGCCCCTGCTGCAAAAGCTGCCAGTACCGCTTCTTTGTTATCCCGTAGCGTCAAAATCAACACCTTGGTTGCTAACTCTTCTCCACTATCTACTGATTTCACCTCCCGTGTCAGCTCTATACCATCTTTATCTGGTAACCCGATATCTATAATCGCAATATCTGGTTGTAGCAGTTTTAACATTTTTAGGCCTTCAATCGCGTTAGCAGCTTCACCGACAACTTCAATTTCATCCTTCTTCTGTAGTAGTGCGGTGCGAATACCTACACGGGTTAAGTCATGGTCTTCAATCAGCGCAACACGAATTTTAGTCATGGTTCATTTCCACCCGTTAAACTCTTAGCTGTAAAATCGAGTTTACTAAAAAGTCTGTTAGAGATGTAGTTTTAAAAATTTCTATCCTAATCTACTGGGAATCCCCTATGTAAGGCAGGAGAGAGCGGCAGAGCGGGGAATAAATTGAAAAATAATCAAGCTATATAATCGAAAGCACCATTATTTTTCATAAAGTTGTTCCCCGACTCCCTCAACTCCTGCCTCTCCGGCTCTCTTCTTCTCCAAATCTTTTATAATTAAAAGTGGTGTGAGGCCGATTGTAAGTAGGTTTATGTCTAGACCGCCTAAAGAGTTTTCAGTGTTGGGGTTACCAGTTCATGTGATGACTAACTATTCACGCTGGTTGCTAGATTGTTTGCTGCAAAGAAGAGGAATTCATGTGGTGACGCTGAATGCGGAAATGACAATCCAAGCAGAGCGCAATACAACACTTGCCAAGATAATTCAAAATGCTGAACTTGTCATTCCAGATGGAGCGGGTGTGGTTCTTTACTTGCGTTTATTCCTTTGGCAAGATGCACAAAGAATTCCTGGGATTGAACTAGCAGAAACTCTTTTGCAAGAAATTGGGCAAAACAGGACAGATGCAAAAGTATTTTTCTATGGAGGAGCGCCTAAGGTAGCGGCAACAGCAGCAGAGTATTGGCTTTGTCAAATCCCTAATCTCAGTATAGCAGGTACTCATTCTGGTTATCATTCAAAAGTAGAGGAAGAACAATTGCAACAAACTCTCGCTCAACTACAGCCGCAAGTGATTTTTGTTGGTTTGGGAGTTCCGCGTCAAGAGTTATGGATTGCACAAAACCGCCATTTATGTCCCGAAGCAATTTGGATCGGTGTTGGTGGTAGTTTTGACATTTGGTCAGGTACAAAAACTCGTGCTCCTGCATGGTTAGGAAATAATAATTTGGAATGGTTATATCGGCTTTATCAAGAACCTTGGCGCTGGCGGCGGATGTTAGCTTTACCCGAATTTGCCCTTAAAGCTTTAATTTATCAGTTGAAAGCCATAAATCTAGTGGGTCAGTAGCTTTCCTTGTGAGCTTAAGAAGGCAGCTATGCTGGAGGCAGAGGGCAGCTATGTATCCCCATAAATAAATTTAGGGGATTTAATTTGGACGCCGTATTTCTTGCGAAGTCTACCGGGGGTTGCTGACCCCGGTGAGCTTCGTGCGAAGCTCCGGGGAGAGAATCTTCTTTCCCCGAGACTTCGCGCGCTACGCGTCTCGAAATACATCTTTATTTTGTTTTTCATAAATGAATTTAGGGGCACGGGACCCAGTG
>JAQYWO010000211.1 GCA_029379215.1 Rhizonema sp. PD37 | reverse complement strand
CAAGTATTTCTACTTAGGCTAGTTATTTATTCGCTAGCCAACGAATCGCACCTAGGTATACGATGGGGAAGTCTGCTTCCAGAGAGTGAATAATTTCTCTAGTTTGGGGGTTTGCACCATCGTTGATCACCACCCACTCGAAATCTCTGTCCGTTTGGTTCATCAAACTAGGGAGTGAGATTGCCCTCAATTTTTCTGGTCGGTTATATGTTGCAGTAATGATTGATACTTTCATCGGTCAATACCTCTGTTTGGTGGTTAAAGCGCTCAATCCCGCAGACTTGCTTGATAGCCCTGTGGTAAAACTCAATTCCCCAATGGATCGAATGTAATTCCTTATCTCATTTCTGGATACAAATAGCACATCTTTAATGAAAAAACCATATATTTTCAGATATAGATATTATTTAATTTTTTTCTATTCCTGGAAAAATAAAGCAGATGATATATATGGTATAAATAACAATTTATACCTTGCGGGTTTAAATTTTAAGCTTCATACTTGAAAAAGTCACTAATCATAAATCTGTTTATCGTCTCCAATTTCAATACGGTTTGAAGCAGAATAGACCTGCCAAAACCTTGATAGAGGGTTATGAAGATATCCCTTAATTTAAGGTTGGCGTAAGCGTTCAATATCATTTTCACTATAACTACTAATGCCGGAGTTATACTAATTCATGCTACAAGGATGGATTCAGATTACATTAACGTTACTTATAGTAATAGCAATTACGCCCTTTTTTGGGCGCTATATGGCGCGTGTTTATCAAGAACAAAAGACATTTCTCGATCCGATTCTCAACCCAGTTGAGCGATCGCTTTACTCTTTGATAGGAGTTTCAGGTAAAGAAAACATGACGGGTTGGCAGTACGCACGGGCAATCCTGTACAGCAACGTTGTGATGGGGTTACTGATCCTCTTTATTATCCTGAATCAAGGATGGCTTCCCCTCAACCCGACTAATTTAAGTGCCCCAAGATGGGATGTAGCACTGCACACTACCATTTCCTTTATCACCAATACCAACCAGCAGCATTATTCTGGTGAAACTACCCTCAGCTACGGTAGCCAAATGTTGGGGTTAGGATATCACATGTTTACCTCAGCCGCAACGGGTTTGGCAGTGGGAATTGCCTTTATTCGAGGGTTGACAGGTAGATCTTTGGGAAACTTCTACGTAGACTTAATTCGTTCGATTACGCGCATATTGCTACCTATCAGTATAGTTGGGGGTATCATTTTCATGGCTGCAGGTGTTCCCGAAACCTTGGCAGGACCTATTGTATTTCCTACCTTAGAAGATCCTACTATCAGTCAGGCGATCGCCAGAGGTCCGGTTGCTCACTTTGAAATTATCAAACAACTTGGGGAAAACGGTGGGGGCTTTTTTGCCATCAACTCAGCACATCCTTTCGAGAATCCAAATCCACTCACTAACTTAATTCAAACTGTGGGAATGGTATCGATTCCGACTGCCTTTATATACACTTACGGCATTTTTGCTAACAATAAAAAGCAAGCTTGGCTAATCTACGGAATGGTGGCAGCTATATATGTCGTGTTTGTGATCATCACAGCAATCAACGAATACCAAGGAAACCCACTGGTTAATGGACTCTTAGGTAGCCAACAGCCGAATCTAGAAGGCAAAGAAGTCCGATTTGGTTGGGCACAATCAGCCTTGTATGCGGTGACAACAACCGGAACGATGTGCGGTGCAGTAATTGCAATGCATGACTCGCTGATGCCTATAGGACTTTTCTTCACCCTGTCAAATATGTTTCTCCAGATTATTTGGGGAGGGCAGGGAACCGGAACAGCTTACCTATTTGCTTACTTAATTTTAGCGGTGTTTGTGACTGGGTTGATGGTCGGACGTACACCAGAATTCCTCGGACGCAAGATTGAAAAGCGAGAAGTTGTACTTGCCAGTTTTCTGATTCTGCTAGTTCACCCGATCGCTATTCTCATTCCAGCAGGAATTACGTTAGCATTCCCCGAGCAACTGGCAGGAATTAGCAATCCAGGCTTTCACGGTTTTTCTCAAGTGATTTACGAATACGCCTCGGCTGCCGCTAACAATGGTTCTGGTTTAGCAGGTTTGGGCAACTCTCTCCCTGCACCTACTGCTTTATGGTGGAACTTAAGCTGTCTGTTTCCACTTTTAGTTGGCCGCTATGTGCCTATTGTTGCGCTGCTATTACTATCTGATAGTATGTCTCGCAAACAACCTGTTCCCTTCACGACAGGCACACTGCGTACCGACACCGGACTATTCACAGGCGTAACCGCAGGCGTCATTCTGATTTTAGGCGCACTCACTTTCTTCCCGGTACTAGCATTAGGCCCAATCGGTGAAGCCTTCCAAATTGCCAAAGGCATCGGGTGAGGGTGGTTTAATCCAAACAACATTGAGAGCAAACATAACATCTAACAAAACCCACCCGTATAGCCATCGGTAGGGGCGGGTTTAATCCAAACAACATTGAAGTAAACACAACATTTGACAAAACCCGCCCCTACAGGAGACGTGGGTTTAATCCAAACAACATCAAGCGCAAACACAACATCTGACAAAACCCGCCTGTAGAAGGGGCGTTAACAAATTTATGCAAACCAAGACTGATCGTTCACAGCGTGCTTCGCGAAGCCAAGACTCGTACACCCGCAGACAAGCACCTAAAGCAAATATGCGGGGACTGTATCAGAGAGCAATTCGCGAGTCATTTGTCAAGATTAATCCCCGAACTGCTGTCAAGAATCCAGTGATGTTTGTTGTTTGGGTGGGGACAATTGTCACATTCCTCGTCACCCTTGATCCCAACCTATTCGGCACAATCCAAGCAGATGTAAATCAGCAACGTCTGTTAAACGGGTTAATTACCTTTATTTTATTTTTTACAGTCGTCTTTGCGAATTTTGCGGAAGCCGTTGCCGAAGGACGCGGGAAAGCACAGGCAGATGCACTCAAAGCCACGCGCTCCGATACCAATGCCCGCAAAATGCTTTCTAATGGTTCAATACAAGAAGTTAATTCCACAGAACTAAGAAAAGGCGATCGCGTTAAGGTGATCGCCGGAGATATGATTCCTGCTGATGGAGAGGTGATGCAAGGCATTGGTTCTGTAGACGAGTCTGCAATTACCGGGGAATCTGCGCCTGTTCTCAAGCAACCTGGGACAGATATTGCCAGTTCGGTAACGGGAGGAACGCGCCTGCTTTCCGATGAACTTGTCATTAGCATTACTGCCGATCCCGGTCAAGGCTTTATTGATCGTATGATTGCTCTAGTAGAAGGAGCAGAACGTACCAAGACTCCTAACGAAATTGCGCTGACGGTGTTACTTGCCGTACTGACTCAGGTGTTCTTGATTGTGGTATCGACAATTCCTTCCTTCTCTAGCTACATCGCCAACTTTATTAGTACTATTTATGGAGCCTCTGTCGGTGACAGCTTGCGTACTGGTGCAAGTGTTGCTATTTTAATTTCACTGCTTGTGGCATTGATTCCCACCACCATTGGTGGTTTGCTAAGTGCGATCGGTATCGCGGGGATGGACAGAGTTGCTCAGTTTAACGTCATTGCCACTTCCGGAAGAGCGGTAGAAGCTTGCGGTGACATCAACACACTAGTACTTGATAAAACGGGCACCATTACTTTGGGTAACCGGATGGCGGATGAGTTTATACCTGTCAAAAATTACCCAGTCGAAGAGGTGGCGCGAGTCTCCCGAGCGGCTAGCGTCTTTGACGAAACACCAGAAGGTAAGTCCATCGTGGCACTGGCAGAAAAGTATCAAGCGGGAGTAGACTTTAACACCAACAATGCTGAAGGTGTAGAGTTTTCGGCAAAAACCCGGATGAGTGGCACCAATCTGTCCGATGGCAAACAAGTCCGGAAAGGAGCAGTGGATGCGATTAAAGGATTTGTGCGTTCCCGGAATGGTAGCATTCCTGATGAGTTGGAAGCAGCCTTTGAAAAAGTTTCTCGGTTAGGAGGGACACCGCTTGCTGTTTGCTTGGATAACGAGATTTATGGTGTCATCTACCTGAAAGACATCGTGAAACCTGGTTTGCGCGAACGTTTTGACCAACTCCGCCGCATGGGTGTTCGTACTATCATGCTTACAGGTGACAACCGAATTACAGCTTCAGTGATTGCCCAGGAGGCAGGGGTTGATGATTTCATCGCCGAGGCAACTCCGGAAGACAAAATTGATGTCATTCGCACCGAACAATCTTCAGGGAAACTTGTAGCTATGACAGGAGATGGCACTAATGATGCACCAGCACTGGCACAAGCAAACGTCGGCGTGGCAATGAACTCTGGAACGCAAGCAGCAAAAGAAGCTGCCAACATGGTAGATTTAGACTCAGACCCCACCAAGCTGATTGACTTAGTGACCATTGGGAAACAGTTACTGATCACCCGTGGCGCATTAACAACCTTCTCGATCGCCAACGACATCGCTAAGTATTTCGCCATCATTCCCACAATCTTTGCTGCAGCGGGAATCGGCGCACTGAATGTCATGGGACTCAAGAGTGCCCAATCTGCTATCATCTCAGCGCTGATCTACAATGCTTTAATTATTCCTGCACTCATTCCCCTCGCACTCAAAGGGGTCAAATTCCGTCCACTCACAGCCGATCAACTCCTTCGACGCAACATCCTCATCTTTGGCGTTGGTGGTGTCATTGCCCCTTTCATTGCCATTAAACTTATCGACATCATCTTGCCGTTATCTTAAGCTGTTAGCAAATAGTTTTCCTAATAACCATTAACAAAATATGAAACGTACTATCCAAGCGCTAGAAGAATTAAGCGAAATCTCGATTGAATGGCGCAGACACAAGCTGCCAGTGTATTTGTTTCTCGCAATGTGCTTTAACTTAGTAGTAGCACCTGTTGTGTACGGTGCCACCGGTCAGCAGTTTTCTCGAACTCAAGCTTGGGCATTAGGACTATTAGGATTGGTTGCACTAAGTCTTTCTATATATCTATTTTTTGTAATGTTTGTACCGGAGAAATTTTAATGAGTTTTCCACGTGAAGCCAGTATAGCTATTCGTTCTACCGTAGTACTATGGATCATTGGGGCTATTATTTATCCCTTCTTCATGATTGGGATTGGACAAATCTTATTTCCATCTCAGGCGAACGGTAGTTTAATCACAAATGCTCAAGGTAAAGTTGTCGGTTCTGCATTGATTGGTCAACCTTTCACAAGCGATCGCTATTTTAACACTCGCCCTAGTACCACTACTTACAGCACAGCCGATCCGAAAAAAGATAAAGACGGAGTGCTAAAAACTGGAGTCTCTGGTGCGAGTAATCTTGCTCCTAGCAATCCGGACTTACTTGCTCGCATCAAAGGCAAAAATGATCCAGATCCCAGCAAACGGCTTGAAGGTGACTTGAATCGTTTGAAGAAAGCAGGCATACAGCCAACTGCTGATTTAATTTACACATCTGCTTCCAGCCTTGATCCCCATATCACCCCCGAAGCCGCCATTGCACAAATTACACGTGTAGCAAAGGCGCGAGGACTCCAACCCAACCAGATGGACACCTTGATTGCCCAAAACACCGATCATCGCTTTCTCGGTATCTTTGGTGAACCTGGAGTTAATGTTCTGAAGCTGAACCTTGCATTGGATAAGTTAAAATCTGCTAGTTAATGGTTAATATTTGAGTTAAATTAGTAGGTGAAAATCAATGAATGTTTGTAGTGAGCGCTATCAATGGCCAAAATCACTACTGAATAACCGTTACCGTATCCTCAAACCTATAAGTCAAGATGGCGTTGGGAAAACTTTTCTTGCTATCGATGAAAAATCTCAGGAAAAAACAGACTCAACATGCAAACCTTGCATCATCAAACAATTATTTCCGCAACGCCATCATGTCCACTGTCATCCGATAGCGGAGAAACTATTTCGGCAAGAATCTCTACTTTTATCTGAACTTAGCCAGCATCCACAAGTTCCTCTGCTGCTAGAAACTTTTGAGCAAAATGGACAGCCGTATATAGTCCAAGAATGGATTGATGGGCAAACCTTAGAAGAGGAATTAGCGTCAGAGGGAGTCTTCAATGAAGCCGAGATTCGGCAAATACTCCAAGAGATGCTGCCTGTCTTGCAGTTTTTCCACGAGCATCAAGTAATTCACCGTGACATCAAACCTGCCAACATTATTCGTCGTCAAACAGACGGCAAACTGATTTTAGTAGATTTTGGAGGGGCGTTGTGTGCCCCTACCAGTGTTTTTGAAACCATAGCAGTTCAGATTGGGAGTCCAGAATATGGTGCGCCAGAACAAATTAGAGGGAAAGCGATATTTACCAGTGATCTTTATAGTTTAGGTCTAACTTGCTTACACTTGCTAACACAAATGTCGCCATTTGACTTGCTTGATTGTAGTGAAGATGCTTGGCTTTGGCGATCGCACCTCTGTATACCCATCAGCTCATCTTTGTCACAAATTCTCTGTAAGCTGCTGCAAAAAACCGCGAAAAGACGCTATCAGTCAGCAACAGAAGTTTTGGAAGACTTAAATTTCTTCTCAAAGCGAATTGTACCATCAAATATAACAGCAAGAATGAGAATAAATTATGACAATTATGAAACTCCCTACTTTGGTTCAAGCTGTATAGACAATTTAAAGTATGCTTCCACTATTTCCTACGCCGCCCAGATGAATCTTCCTTTAATTGATTCAATCACAGTCTTCGATCCGCAAACTCAGGAATGGTACCACATACCAGGGAAGAAGGAAGTTAAAGAGATGGAACAGAGGATAACTGCATTCTTAATACTCTGGAGGCTATTAAGAGCGATCACTGCGACATCTCTTATTTGGCTAACTATCCTCTGTTTTGCCTCATCCATACAACCACACTCAACGGCTTCGACTATGAGAGTAAATAATTTAAAGCCTTTTTAACGAATACTCCCTTGCCGCTAGAAGATTACCAAAAATGTCTTATAGTAAAGACAGAAAAACTACAAAATCATCTCTGGTTTCTACTATATGGAAGAAAAAACAGGGATTAAGTTAAGAGGTTGTTTGAAAAGGGTTGACTTGAGCCTCAAGTGTAACTCAGGGAGGCGGTCTCAAATCCCAAAACTCCGATTCTTAAGGTAGCAGTTTCTCGGTAGTCAAGGTAGTGAGACACACGTTTGAGGACTTTTCAAACATCATCTAAGCTCGACTTTATCCAAATTAAAGAACGTAACCTTGGTATCTGGCAACAATTCTGGATTTTAAGGAAAAGGTTTTTCCAGCGTCACCGATTTGGGCGATATTGAAAAATTCCAATGCATTACTCTATAAAGGTTTCAGCGTAGGTGATCGCACGCACTGGAAAATGGATAAAGTAGAGCTAAGTGGCGAACAAATTAGGAGAATTCTTAATCAAAAAAAGTACGCTTACCTCTGGGAAAAATACAGTCTCTTAGACAAACCAAATCCGTCAAAGAGGGAAGCATTTAAAGAAAAGTTACAAGGATACTTAGAAGCCTCAAAAGCTTACCCGAAAAAGATTCAGATCTGGTTCTGGGGTAAAGCTCTCCGGGGGAAGCTTCCCTCACAAGGGTAGGTTTTTTACATGTAGGTAAGATTGGGTAGACTTGGGGGGAAAGTAGACCAGGAAGAGCAGAAAAATCTAAATATACAGCATTTTTCAGGTAAGTAAAGTACATCGTAGGGGCGTAATGCCTTGCGCCCCTACAATAATCTGTACCTCATGTAGTTGCAATCTGCTGTATATACTGAATTGCTCTTGGTTTTGGGGAAAAAAACTGCCTTGTCTGCTTTTCTTCCTTGTCCTCCAAGTCTTGCCTTCACCCAATTGTAAAAAACCTACCCCTGTCAGGGGAAGCTTCCCCCGGAGAGCTTTACATGAAAGCGGATTTAGTTTAAGAGTGATTCGCCGAAAAAAATTGTGGTAAAAAAGATCATCCTAATAAGATAATAGGAAAACGGAGTCGTGGACGAGTCAATGTCATGGGAGGATGGTAGTGTGTCCTTCCTCGGCTCACTGCTAAATGACCGCTACCGCATTCTCAAGCCCATTAGTCAAGGTGGCTTTGGCAAAACATTTCTCGCGGTTGATGACAAACCGCAAGAAACGACGCGAGATATTATCACATCTAGTGAGCAATCCACGCATAAACTGTGTGTCATTAAACAATTTTTTGCACAACAAACACCATACTCTCCACCATTTTCAAAAAGCCTCTGAATTCCATCAAGAATCTCTGCGTTTAGCAGTCATTTTAGATTTTAGATTGCTAATTTTGGATGAAATGCGGTCTTATACCAATTCTGTATAAGGCTGCGCTATATTTTCCCGTAGGTGGGACTATATGAACAAAGCGTGGCAAGTCAAGCTAATAATTTGGCACATCTTCATAAAGAAATGGTATTAGTGAAATCTACCTTCCTGTTTTTCTCATCAGTTCCCAGTCCAAATCCATCTTACTCACCTGCTCAGGGCCAGTCCAGCAATAGCATACTTCCTGCACTTATAGCTATCATACTTCCGATCTTTCTGTTATTAAGTATTGCTTTGTACAAGAATTGTCGAGCCAGAGTTTTGCGTCAAAGAATAGAGAACCTAGAGAAATTATATCGAAAAAAATTTAGAAAAAGATAAGTTCAATGTTTCAATCATCTTAAACACAAAGGTCAAATTCTACTTCCGTAGATTACATTGTCAAACACATGAATATTTATTTTTTTTCTGAACATGCACCTGCTCCTCAAATGATTAAAGACATAGATGTTCCAATTACAACTCAATTTAAAGGTGAGATTAGCAACATTCAGATTCTTAACAATCTCATCTCTTTTACAGAAACTCTGTTTATCGGTGGGCAAAGGATTAAAGCTCCCCGCACTATCCCTGGTGAATCAATTGTTATTGTGCAAGGTTCACTGCTATTACAGGACGCCTGGTTAGCAGCAGGAGTTTTGACTTTGCTGGTTCCACAAATGAAGCAGGAACAGGAAGCTAGTGTTAAGGGCAGATCCCAATACTGCGGACTAGTACAGGTTCACAAGATTGTAGTTATTACCTCTCCTTGGAGCTACTGCACTGTTACTCACAGTTGATAAAGTATTATTCTGACAATGCCTTTAGTACTGCCTGGTATCGTGTGTCAACATCCTTTCGATCCAACGCAGTAGCCAAGAGGGGCTACTGCGTTGGATCATATTGGCATGATGTAGCAGCACCGCACGATGAAAGTGTTCAGTTCACTGCTGATCATTAGATATTTGAGTTTAGCAAATATGTAAGAGCATAACAGTTGCAATAACTGGCTCTTTTTCTTCAAAAATTTAAGATCACAAGGTTGATAGTGAACTCTTATAGTTAGAGGTTCTTAAATATGGATAATTCAAGATTATCGCCAAATTATGTATTAACAGAACATAGTTTCAATCAGGCAAGCCTGGTAACAGCAACAGTATCTCAGGTAAAGGATGAGACAATAAAGCCACAAATTATAATCACACCCACTACAGAGCAGGTTGTTGCCTCTATTTGCTCAATCATTATTTGCTCAATAGGATTTTTTATTCTTCTCTCAAGTGTCTGGAAGTTTAGACCAGATGAAAAATTAACCAGCAAACGATTACAGAAACTGCCTTGTAAGAACTGTCGATATTTTAAGGATAACCATTATCTTAATTGTGCGGTACATCCTTCTATTGTGTTAACCGAACAAGCGCTTAATTGCCCTGACTACTACTCCAATAAATAGCTGAGATTCTTGGAATATCGTCCTTGCTGATACGCCACTTGGGCTGTGGGCAGTAGAGAGCTATCCTTGATACATACACAATCTCTGCCTGCAAAGACTTCTGGAAAATCAGGAAGTTGCATCGTAGGGCTGACTTCGAGACGTCCCTGCTTGCCAGGATGTTCGTCTGCAACCGCCAAGTCTTTAATCAGCGCATGGTAGAAGTGCCCGTTGTCCAAATTGTGGTGGACGCCAACAACTTCTCTGACTTGCCATGGCGCTTATACTCGATCAAATACGGATGAGTAGCAGTGGCTTCTGCCTCCATTAGGATCTCCACCCAGACGGCGCGTTTTTGCAATTCTGAGAGCGCGGTTTTGCTCAGCAGATCATGTGCCCTACTCTCGCGTTAGCGAGTCTTCTCCCAAGGGGAGACGCAATCATGCGTAGCTTGCTTCCCCGAAGGGGTACGAGCGTCAGCGTTAGCGAGTTGCACATTTGATCATGTATACCTGACGATACTGTATATTACAACAGCATCAGTGGGGTTGAGTGAGGCAGAAATCCACTCATAGCTTTTACTCTGGTGATTTGTTTAGCTTATCAACTAACACCTTTGGCATGCCAGCACATCATTTCGGAGGGAAAATAGAGAAAGCGAAATTATAAATAATATCTGACAGTCGTAATAACTGCTTGACTTTTAGACTGCAAAGCATTCTTGAGGAAAAAAGCTGTTTGGTTGTGCAAAAGCTCTTCCCACCAGTGACGGGTGACAGCCACTGGGATGATCACCGTTGTGGAAGTATCAGGGTGGTGTTCTTCAAACTCAGCCACGAAATTAACAATTGGCGTCAACAGTGAACGCTTAGGTGAGTCGATGATTTCCAAATGAACATCTTGTTCGATCTTTTCCCATTGGCTTTCTAGTTTGTCTCGATCTGTGTGACCAATGTCTACATGGACGGCGGTAATTTCTTCAGCAATGCTGTGGGCATATTTGAGTGCCTCTAACGTTCCTTTATGAATATCACCAACGACAATAACAGCAGTAGGCGGGAGATACTTTGGGTCGGCATCAAGAGCAAAATTTTCTAAATCTTGATCATTCGCAGCGAGACGAGAATCTACATGCTTGTAGTGTCGATTAACGCCTAGGAATAAGGCAATTACTAGTGGAATTGCGATCAATACAGTCCATGCACCCTCCGTGAATTTTGCTGTGGCAATGATCACCAGCACAATTCCTGTACAAACGGCTCCCAAACCGTTGAGGAAAAGTTTAACTTGCCAATGGGCAGAGCGCTCGTTAAGCCAGTGCTTCACCATCCCCGACTGAGAAAGAGTAAATGAAATGTACACGCCGATGGCATACAGAGGAATCAGTGCATCAACACTAGCACCGGTCACCACAATCAGCAAACCAGCAAAGATGCTGAGTACAACAATGCCGTTGGAATAAACTAAGCGATCGCCAAATAGTTGAAATTGCTGGGGCAAAAATCCATCATTAGCCAAGAAAGAGGCAACACGAGGAAAGTCCGCAAAGCTAGTATTAGCGGCTAAGATTAAGATCATCAGCGTAAAAATGAGAGTAAAAGTGTATATCGGTCCATCGCCAAATATCTGATGTGCCAACATCGCCACGACGCTCTCATCCTTTTTTGGCACAATATGATAAATATTAGACAGGTAAGTAATGCCTAGAAAAATTGTGCCCAGGATTACACCCATCGCGGCAGTGGTGATTTGAGCATTTTTTGCTTCTGGTTCCTTAAAGGCTTGGACACCATTTGAAATTGCTTCCACCCCAGTGAGCGCTACACAACCCTGAGAAAATGCTCTCAGAACAAAAAATATCCCAAGCTGTTCTGATGCCTTAATGGCTGGCGGGGCTACATGAACTTGACCAGTAGCCTGCTGAAACAGACCCACGCCAATCATCAGAAACATACTAGCAACGAAGGCATAGGTTGGAACCATCACGGCTGTGCCCGTTTCCCGTATCCCCCTGAGGTTGATCATCATTAATAAGAAAATAAACCCTAAACAGATAGGAATTGCGAAAGGGTGTAATGATTTTAACTGTGGAAGTGAGGTGATGTTTTCTACCCCAGAAGCGATACTGACACTTACTGTTAGGACATAGTCAATCATCAGCGAAGCTGCTGCCAATAGACCAGGATTACGACCCAAGTTTGTAGAGGCAACGATGTACGCTCCACCGCCACTGGGATAGGCAGCAACGGTTTGTCGATAGGAAAAAACGACAATAAAGAGCAGGGATACGATGACGACGGAAATCCAGATGGATATACCCAGACCCGCCACCCCGGCAAGCACCAAAACCTTGAGGATTTCCTCAGTTGCATAGGCATTAGACGAAATGGCATCGGAGGAAAGAACTGCTAAGCCTTGAAAGTTATTTAACCGTTCGGTTTTATAAGCATCATTTGGTAACGGTTTTCCGATGACAAATCGCTTTAACTTGGAATACAATGACATAAGATTATACACCAAAAATTATTTTTACTAACCCTCTGCTGACTTCAGTCCGTGGTTGAAGTCAGCAGCTCGTGAACCCAGAAAGACTTGTTCAACCTCTCTCAGCAAAACTTGGATACAGTTTAAACAGAGCTTGCACTTGATCTTCCTGACTAACATCAGCTTGGAGGGCGATCACTTCCCCTTGGTTAACTTTAATGTCATCTACAATTTTCTGTGCAGCTACAGGTTTAGATTGATAATTGACCACAACCGCAGTACCAGCCTGCGCCAGATATCGTGCTACAGCTTCACCAATTCTGGAGTTTGCATCAGTAACGAGAACCTTTTGACCTTTGAGTAAATAAGGAGAAACACTCATACAGTTACCTCAAAATTTTGTGATGCAATTTTTCTATTTATCATCGGGACGCAGGAAAGCACGTACATGTACTTCTAGAGCTTTTAACAGCATGGATTTCTCATTCATGGCTCCAAAATTGGTAGCACCACCAACCCACTTATGGAACACCAAGAAATAAATTGTCCCAAGTTGTAGAGGCGCGGAAACCGCGCCCTTACGAATGATAGGATTGATCTGTCTATGGTTGGAATATTTTATTTTCTGGAAGTCCCTTAATCAAATCAGCAGTTTGGATGGATTGCGAGTAGGGGATCAATATTTGATACCCTAACTATTTAGTAGTGGCTTTAAAATAGTGAATCTGCGTTGATACCAGTCAGTCTGCTAAACCTGTTGGCTGAGATGCCAATTCCGTTGCAAAAACCACCCGAAGTCATGAGTATTTTTATGAATGAAACCAGCTTGATACAAAATTGAATAAATTTGTAGCGGGTATTCCAGTTCACATTAAAGTCTGAACCAGGAAATAAAGTCTTCCTGCCAAAGAGAGAATCTTTTTATAAAACGTTTAGATAATCCTATACAGCAAAGCTTACATTTGCAGATATAAATCAGGGCTATTTCATTCTAATTGAGAAAACTTGTATATTATTTGAAGCGATAAGGGAGGCAAATGACCTCTATTCGCTTCTAGAAAACTGGTAGAAAGATCTAAAAGGTGAACGTCGTTCTGAGAGTACCGATAAACGCATCATTGTTGCTATTTTGACCAGGAGCGGTTAACCATATCACACCAGGAGTGATAGAGATATTGTCGTTTACGCGATACTTATAAAATCCTTCCACATGTAATGGTATATCGTTAGCTCCTCTGACTCGACCAAGAGAATAGGGTTCTGCACCAGCGAAAAGACCCAAGAGGTTACCCTTCTTGCCAAAGTCAGGAAAGGCTAGTCCGGCCCCGTAACTCCAGGCTTCAAAGTTACGATTAGTACCAGTTTCCCCGACAATGTTATGATAGGAGGCGAAGCTACTGATGGAGAGTTTATTGCTGGCTTTGAATGCTGCCTCTAAACCGTAGGAGTTACTTGAAGATGCATTAACTAGAGTGTTAGCTTGTGTAGTCCCTAATACACCAACGTTTGAAGCTACTATTCCGCCTCCGTCAAATAAAGCACTACCGCCAGTATGATATCCATGGACGTAGGTTGCAGCTAATTCTAAGCGATCGCCAAGATTAACATTCAACTGTCCTAAGGCTGCATAATTGCCATTGAATAAACCCGATCCTAGTCCCGGATTATTCGGTGAGGACGCCAAGTAACCTAAAGTTAACGAACTTTGTTGCAGAACACCACCACCTTTACCAAAGTTGATGTTAATTCCTGCACCAGAGCCACCACCGATCCGATAGATTGGACTTTCAGAAGCAAAGGTAGACAAAGCACCGTTACCACCGTCAGTGTCCTCAAAGTAAGGGTTAATGGTGGGAACATAATCGCTATGAACTCCTCCATAACCTGCAATGTATACTCGGGTAGGTCCTATAGGAAAGTAATAAGCCAGCCAATCTACTGAGACATTGTTATTATTATTTGTCTCTCCATTGCCAGTAATATCAAAGGTTTGAGTACCTTCAGAGGTATTTCTGCCATTAAATGCACGATCCCCTAAGTCAAATTGTCGAGGATTACCTGTGGCGAGACGGGTATGCAGCACGTCTTGACCCGTGAAACTAGTTTGCAAGTCTAAACGTATCCGATCTTGGAAGACAGTACGGTTATTATCGCGAACCCTATTACCTCCTAATGTATCAGATAAAGCAAAAATCGCTTCACCCACGAGTTTAGTTGTAGTGGAGAATTGATTTGCTTCCAATTGGGCCGTCTTAGTTTCTACTGCATCTACACGACCACGCAGTGAAGCCAGTTCTACTGAGAATTGTTCTTGCAATTTTTGTAGTGTGGCTAAATCTTGTTTAGCGACTAAATCACTTGTAGCAGTGGCAATTAATTCATTAATCCGGTTTAGACAAGCATTTAAACCTGCTGCAAATTCATATCGTGTTAGCGCCCGATTACCTCGGTAAATACCATTTGGGTAGCCAGCAATACAGCCGTAGCGTTCCACAAGTGATTGTAGTGCTTGAAATGCCCAGTCTGTAGGTTGCACATCCGATAGCTGAGATACCGAGTTCACTTGCGCCATTCCATTGTCTTGTACGACATTCTCAGCTTCTTCTGGATTTGCTAGCACCGGAAATTTATTTATTTGCGAACGTGCTGGTGTTTCTCCTGCAACTACTATAAAACTCATAACTAGCATTGTACTGAAAACTGCTGAAGTAGCCAGCAGAGATTTCCATAACTTTGTCATTTTTCGCCTCACACTTAACTGGTAGATTGCACTTAATTCTGTACAGAAGTAATCTTTTTTGTTTTATACTTCTATTTTTTAAAAGTAAAAATTTTACATAAACAAATGCACGGATATTAACAAAAC
>JAQYWO010000210.1 GCA_029379215.1 Rhizonema sp. PD37 | reverse complement strand
GATACTTAAATATTTTTTTGGTAGTTTGACTACATCTGGGCAACTGTCCCAAATAGGAGCGTTGTAGGCAAGCAGTTCTATATTATTGATTTACACTCTTAAGGAGATCAATAAAAATAAAGATCCAGCAAATAATTCTAGATCCAAGCGTCGTAGTCGCTTGCGTCTATGTCTAAATTTTTCCTAAACCAAAAAAGATGTGACTAATAGATAACATTTTTAAGGGTATTAGTAGCGTGTATAAATTTTGAACACAGTGCCCGAACTCACAGCGACTGGTGTGGAAGGAGCGTGGAGTTGGCTGATTTTCGCGGCTAACAGAAAACCGTATTGCTTTTTTACACTCTCCGGTATTAAAGAAGCGGAGATTCTTAAGGCTTTTCAGTCTTAATATCCTGTTTACGCTGAAACACATCTCCGGTGCTTATTCATAGCTCCTCCTCGGTTATTTCGGGCATCTACTTTCAAGTGCAGTCCTTTGTATATCTCCGACAAAAATGGGGCATCCTTCTACTTAACTGGACGCGTGTTACCGCGACAGATCAATCAAACAAGGATGCCCCATTTTTGTTTCGTTTAAGACCCTTAACTACGGGTAACTTTTTAAATCTTGTACTGAGTTCAACACTATGCCAATCCGGTACGCTCGCCAGCCTGACATTGCCAGCTCATTTTGTTTTGTGCCTTACACGTACTAATTAGCCGGGATTTCATGCTATTAGGGTATGGTTCAACACGTAGTTGATTATCCCTACTTGCGCTCCTATTATAGCATAAATATCGTGGCGATAAAAACCGCCCTTGCTTCTCTTACAGCGTCTTTAGACACTGATTTTTCCGCATACCGATATATTTTATGCAAAATTCAAGTTTGTCACGAGTGTTTCTGGAAATAGAAGTTAAGACAAAATTCCCGCACTTGATTCAAGGGATTAGCTTAATAGACTTTTTGGGAATAATCAAACTATTTTTCCACAGCTTGTTGCAGTGCAAATCGGTGTTGTTTAGCGTACGGTACATAAGTACTACTAGAATTTGAGACTCCGTTTGCCACAACTCCAATTAAGTTTAACTTGCTGAGCATAGCTGTCGCTTGTGTCAGTTGACTTCGGGTTACCCTACCAATACTTGCCACCAGTACTACGCTACGACAATAGGATCCTGTGAGCATAGCATCAACCAAGCCGATGACTGGAGGAGCATCAACGATAACCAAATCATAGTTATCCTCAAATCCGGCGATTAATTGCCCCATACGAGGAGAACTTAACAGATGAGCTGGATCAGCAGGCTGTGGTCCGGCCGTCAAAATATCGATATATGATGAGCCTGAAGATTGAATGCTAATCTGGTTAGGAAGATTGATATCACTAGCGAGTATAGTTGAAAGCCCCTGTTCGTTAGGAAGATTAAGTTGTTTGTGCACGCTAGGTTCGCGTAAGTTGGCATCAATCAGCAGTACTCGTTTATGTAAACGAGCAGCACTCATTGCCAAACCCAATGCCATTGCTGACTTCCCATCATCTGGTAATGCTGAAGTCACCATCAAAGATTTCAGTGCAGAAACAGAATTGAGAAGCTCAATATTTTTATAAATCAGATCCAGCGATTCCCAACGTGGAGGAGATTGCAGTATTTGAATTGTCCAAGGAGAAAGCACTTCTGGCTTACCAAAAGGCAACTTGATCATTGGTTCTCTAGGTTTGCCAACTGGCAATTTGGGAGTCGCTCCCAATAGTGGTAAAGAAAACTGCTTCTCTAACTCAGCCGTGGTGTGAACTGAATCATCAGATGCTTCTCGCGCAAAGGCAGCGATACCTCCCAACATTAATCCAACAACCGCACCCAACAACAAGTTCTGCTTAATATCGGGACCTAAATAGGTACCAAGTTGGGGTTCTTCCTCAATCTGCCAGTTATAGCCGCCTTTAGCAAGTTCCTGGCGCAATATTTGCTCATTCTTCTTTAACTCCTGCAACCTCAGGTTACCTTGGTCCACCTGTGGTTTTAAGCGACTATACTCAGCTAACAAAGCTGGGTAGCGTTTGAGTTCGTTGCGGTACTCTTGCTCTTTCTTTGCCAGCACTTGATCGCGAGCTATTAAAGCACGTTGAGTTGTGTCTGTGTCCACAAGTTGAGCAGAAAGGGTGAGATCAATTTGGCTTTTTTGTCCTTGTTGTAGGAGAGACTGTCCTTGATTGTTTAATTCAGAAGCCTCTACACCTAAAGTCCGCTGTTGCTCTTGCTGCAATAATTGCTTCTGTCTTTGAAGTTGGTCGAGCAGTTTTTGTACGGTAGGGTGTTCATCAGTTAAAGTTAAACGGGCTTGTGCTAGAAGCAGTTCTGTTTTTTGGATTTCGTTGAGCAAACCTTGGTAACGACTGGACTGCGTTAGACGAGCTGCAACCAGAGCCGTTTTTGGATCACTTTGAAGTTGTTGCTTTAAGGAGTTGTAGCGAGCTATAGCCTCCTCATATTGAGAACGAGTTGCACGTCGATCCTGCACAATAGCATTCAACTGTTGCTGTAGATCTCTGACCTGTGAGTCTGGATCAATGACATTCTGCGATCTACGAAACCGTTGTAGGTTTTGTTCAGCTTTATTAACATCATCATTTGCGCCTGTTAACTGCTCGGTAACAACAAAAAGACCTTTTTTTATCCGCTCACTTTGCTGTTGGGTGTTGTCAGTTAAATAGACTTGCCGAATTGCGTCTAATACTCTTCGTGTTTTGCTGGGATCTTTATCAGTATAATCCACTTGAAATATTTTAGTGGATACACCATCTTCTTTAGTCTTAATTTGAGTCAATACCAAAGATTGTTTCAGCTTACCCACCGTCATATCTGGATATTCAGACTTCAGTTTATTAGCTGCTTGTTGCAAGATTCGAGAACTCTGCATCACATTTAGTAGAGTCGCAGTATCTATTTGAACATTAGGATCGGTAAACTGAGTTTCTGTTCCAGAGCCTTCTTTCTTACCTTGATAATTAGGTTCTACTAGCAACTGCATGGAGCTCTTATAGGTGGGATGCGTCTTTTTACCTATGAACCCTCCGGTCGCAACACAAAGTAAAAATACTAATAGAAACCAAGGAAATCTGCGTATTAGTACCGCAAACAGTTGCCCGTAACCCGGTTCTTCAGCTTCAACCACTGGATTTACATGGGGACTTAGACTGCTTCGCATCACGTTTGCTATCCTTCAGCTAATAATTCAAATGAATAATTAATGTATGCTACAAGTTTAGTTAAGAACTTGTTCAACTTTACTAAAGAATGCACCTTCAGAAAAATTGGTGATTGCATGATTACGAATATTTTCGTAATCCCAATAGATCTCCCTGGCTTCTAGTAGTGCAGCTAGTACGGAATCGGGTGTTTGTCTTTTAAAAAAGACACCTGTTTTACCAGGTATCTGAGTATCTAAGACTCCACCATCTCCATAAGCAAGGACTGGTGTCCCACTAGCGTTTGCCTCTACGGGAACTAATCCGTAATCTTCTAAAGCTGCAACTATAACAGACTTAGCTTTTGAAAACAACTGAGTGCGTTGGGCATCAGTTACGTGTCCCAAAAATTCAATATTGCTCAATGCTTTGGACTTTAAACGCTCTCGTTCTGGTCCGTCTCCTGAGATTAATAATCGCCAACCCAACCAATTAAAAGCTTCAACTATAATATCAAGGCGCTTGTAGCTAATCATTCGAGCCGAGGCAAGATAATAATCATCTTTTTGATCTGTATAAATGAATTTTTTGGTATCAATTGGATAGTTAATAACAATTGCTTTTTTACCGTAAATACTTTTTATCCGTCTAGCAACAACGCTAGAGTTGGCGATATAAAGGTCAGGTTCTTGTGCGTATGTTAGGTCTACCTTTCTCATTACTTGAAATACTTGTTCAATTAATGGAGCAAAATATCGATAGTCTCCATACTCACGCAAGTAGGTTTCTGTATCCCATAAAAAGCGGGTGACGTTATGACAAAAGCAAACGTGACGAGCAGATGGATTTTTTCTCACTGCTTTGGCAAAGCTAGTACTGCTACTAATAATCAGGTCATAACCTTGCAGATCTAAGGAACGAAAGGCAGGAAAATACAAGGGAGCCATCAACCTAAAATACTTTGCTGCACCCGGAATACTTTGCAGAAAAGTCGTGTTAACTACACGCTCACCAAAGTCAATCGTTTGTTCGCGGTCATACAAAGAGGTGAAGATATCTGCTTCGGGGTAGCGCTTACAAAGCAATTCAAAAACGCGTTCTGCCCCTCCTTTTTGAGTTAAATAATCATGAACAAGAGCAATCTTCATAAATCTTAATGAAATTTAAATTAAATTTTATAAACCTATAAACCATAGTTAACGACTTGTCTGTTGATTAAATTAGGGAACTCACAAATAAGGTTGTTGTTTTTCCAATTATAGCAATCTTAAATCATCCATCAACATAAACATTTATTCGCTAATTAATATTAGTACTTTTTACGATAATTTTACATTTGTAATATGATAGCTATACAAACTGTCTGTACATTCGCCTATAAAGTCATTTCAAGGCTAATAGCAAAAAATGATATGACCTGATATATTGCGAACTACGACGCGATAGTTCGCGCTCGTCTGCCCAAGGGATACGCTTCCCTTGAGCTGTAGCTTCGCGTTCAGTTTGGGTTGTTAACCTGTACACTAGACACCGATTTAACTAAATTTAGAAGACAGTGAATCTTCCTCTTTCAAACCCCTAGCTATAAGCTAGGGGTTGGTGACGATATTTACACTCTTTGTTTTTGCAACCGACAGCAATCCTTCGAAGGTGCTGATCATAAATGCTCGTACTCTACTGTCGCTTAAATCAAGACCTTATGCTACAGCCGCAAGAGTTTTTTCTATCGAAAAATAAGCATTCTGCTCGGAGCGCAGTTTGTCGCAGAGTCTGCCTTCTGGCAATTCTACGTCATCGTAGGTGAGGATTTGGTCTTTAGAAACATCACGCTTCAAGCGACAACCTTCTGCTAAACCCATTGGTAATAAGTTTTGCTCTGACACAATGTTGGAGTTTTCACATTGCCCATAAGTCATGTAATAGCCGATCGCATCAATGGTTTCTCCTGCTTTCAGGTCAATTTTAGCAGTAGTGACGACATCAACGAGAGGACCACCCAAAGGAGTTAAGACATAATCTTGGAACAGCACGACTCGAGCTACGGACATTGGCACCTCGAAGTGACAAAGGTGATAAGGAGTGTAGAAGCTGTATAAAGGTCCTTCTCCTAACTTGTACAAGTTAAGGTAGTGACGCTGCTTAGGATCGTCGTGAGTAGCAAATACAAACACCCCAGGTCCTGGTTTTGCACCAACAACATAATCAACGATGCCGCCCCATTCTTTGAGTTTATCGACATCATACATAGTGGTCATATCATCGACATGACCACTAAAGTCATGTCCCAGCATTCCCCTCTGAGCAACTTTCATCCCTGTAGCGTTGGCAACGATCGCCTGCTCGAAGGAAATTTTCGAGCCATCGGCAAAACTTGTCACCATATGAGGTTTCTGACCCCATCTTTTGGCAAATGCTTCCTGAGTAGTGGGATTGCGATATGGGTCTTGTAAGCCTTTGATATTACCACAGATTAGGGGAGTTAAACCAATACTTTTCACAAAACGGTAAAGATTCATTTGCACCCCTGGTTGATCCCCATCGCAGGCGGTCAAAATGACACCTGCTTTTTCAGCGTGTACCTTGAGTATAGGACCAATAGTACCGTCAAGTTCAGCATTCATCATAATGACGTGCTTACGATTGGCGATCGCGGACATCACCAAATGAGCGCCAAACTCTACCGCGCCTGTCACCTCAATGAGTGCATCGATTCCATCAGCGCGGCACAGTAACAAAGCATCCTCGGTAACTGCTTTACGATTTTGTGCGATCGCATCTTCTAAATCGGTAACTGTGGAGACAACTTCACAATGTTCGATTCCCGCTTCTGAATAAGCAAGCTTAGCTGCATCAACATTACGGTTAGAGATAGCAACCAATTCCATACCGGGAACTGAGTTAATAATTTGATTGGCAATTCCCCGACCCATAAAGCCAGCACCAATCATTCCCACTTTGATAGGATTTCCCGCTTCAGCACGAGCTTGTAAAGCACGATCAACAATAATCATTGAACTAAATTCCTTTCCTGGGTATATGTCTTTTTCTTTACATCGATGCTAGCCGATGCGAGAGTTCTTTTTGGCTAGCTCCCAAGTTATCCGCCTGTTTTTTCTTTCCGTATTTTTGTATAATTTGCATTACTGCATTTCTGTAAGCTTCTGCAAATTTTTCTTTTGTATGATTAGCTCTTGCATATTCCCATGCTTTATGAGCCATCATTTTGAGTTCTTCTACAGGTAGACTGGAAATCCCTTTAACTGTTGCCTTAATTTCTTCTATGGAACTATTCTTTAAAATTGCGCCAAAATCGTGAACATTTGCGCCAGATTCATAACTAATAATCGGAATCAATCCGGCTTGCAAGCAGGTTATGACTGCCCCTGCCTGTCCCTCACAAGCGGAAGGATAAACAAGTCCCAAAGAGTTTTTGGCGATTTCCATAAAGTCAGGGCTGCTCAGATCGATCCACCCATAGGTATGAATATTGGGTGTTTGATACAGTTCTTTATAGAAAACTTCCTCAAATGGTTTGTTACTACTGATAGGTCCGCAGACTGTTAAATGGTATTCTGGCATTTGAGCAAAAGCATCTAGAACTAAATCTAATCCTTTCAGAACTAGTGCACCGCTCCCTATCCAGATAAATCGCTTTCTGACAACTTCAAAGTCTTTATCATCATGCCAGGGATAGGTATATGATGAAGAAATTGGGATGGGATACATTGGTTTGTTAGCGTACTTGAAAGTACCAATGGTAAAATCATTCCCCAGAACCGTAGCGCAATCAGCATACTCAATGCCTAAATTAGGAACCTCATAACGTTGCGGACGTAAAGTAACGCCTTTGCGCTGCTGTAATTCCAGAAGTCGGCGACATTCAGCAACATTGCGGAACATCATATGAGCGATATCAACATGGAGAATTTTTACACAATCTTCATTGAGCAATGGTGAGAGCGTTTCTAATCGATCGCGGATATCAATGAAAAAATCGTAATTCTTTTGAGGAACGAATTTGTCATTGTGGAACTGTATAACATCAACGTTATATCCCAAATCCAAAAAGGTTTGGGCGATGAGTAAGCATTCCCAATTCCAACTTTGATCGTTAGGAACAGGCTCACCAGGCTTTAACAAGAAAGGCTCAATACGGTAAGAAAGAAGCATATTCCCCTGTAAAGGCTGTTGAGTTTCTAGGGAAACCACCTTTAACTTACTGAGGTAGTAGATGCGATTTTTTACCCTGTTAGATAATACGGAGATAAAGTTGCTGACGCCGGATAAAACGTTACCAATCATTTGCACCCTCCTGGAGTAATAAAATCTTACTTTAATTTTTTATTACCAATAGTTTATCGAGGATATGTACCTCCGACCGTCATCATTCTCATCAAAGGCCAATTTAAGTCTTTCTCAGATATTTCGCTCACCTCTAAGGGCCATGCAATATTGAAAAAGGTGTCGTTATAGCGCAGACCACGCTCGTAACCAGGGGTGTAAAATTCGCCTACTTGATACATCACCTCAGTATTGTCACTGAGTGCTAGATATCCGTGGGCAAACATTTCCGGAATATACAAGGCACGACGGTTTTCTGCGGTAAGTTCCACGCCGATGTGAGACAAGAAGGTAGGAGACTCAGGACGCATATCAATAATTACGTCATATATAGCCCCTTTAATACAGCGAACTAATTTCGTTTCTGCTGCGGGAGGGATTTGATAGTGCATTCCCCGCAAAGTTCCTTTTTTATAGTTGAAAGAGACGTTGCATTGGGCAACGACTGGCTTCAAACCATGTTCCTCAAATTCTTGGGCGCAAAAACTACGGGCAAAAAAACCACGGTGGTCATGCTTTTCTTCTAAGTCAATAATGTATGCGTCTTTGAGTTCAGTTTCAGTAAAAATCATGAGGACCTCAAGTTAAAGTTCTTTTTGTACAGGGGTAACTTGGTAGTGGGAGCAAAAGCTCGGGACTTGTTTTAACAGTGTTATCTCCTTATTTTAAATAGGCAGGCGATATGTGAAGGTAACAGAGCCAGTACGCCGCCTATACAGTCCGTGCCAGAGGAGCGTACTCGGTGTCAGGCTGGACGACCGATGAATTCCGGTCCATTAATACCTACTTTTTGGTCGCTTTATACATCCGCAGTTGTTGAGTATATTTGCTTTGGTCTAGCAAATGTATCATCCCAGTACTGGGTGCAAAGTTCTGGTGCCTTGGGGGGATTGGCTGTATAAACAAAAAAGAGCGCCTCTCGTTCTTCTGTTCGTAGAGTTCCATGATGCAGGACATCTTTCGTGTCTACAAAAATGACTGTACCTGCTTTTCCTGGACAAGACTTCCAAGCTGATTTTGGGATGATTTTATTGAGAGTTTGGTCATCAATGCCTAAATAACCAGATTGCCAAAGCTTGTAGTAAATTCGATAAAAATTCAGGCTAAACTTGGAGGTGAAAGATTTTGGAACGTATTCAAAAGGTCCTTGCTCTTCTTCTACATCATTCAAGTAGAGAAAAATTTTGATAATCCGACGGTCTTCTGAATCTTTATGCCAAAGCAGCGTACCAAACTGATTTTCGTTGGCAAAGTCTTTGCGTAAATGTACTCCCTGAAAAGCAACGGGAAGACCGATGTAATTTTCAATAATGTTCAGCAGTCTTTTTTCATTTGCCCATGCAGAAAATTCTGGTAAGTCTGTAACTGTGTAAATTTGTGGAAGTTTTTGGCAAGTCTTGCTATTGTTTGGTGTTGCCATATTAGACAACTGACTGGAAGCAGCTTTCAGAAGATTTACACTTGAGTTTAATCCCAACTCTTCCAAGGAAGTCACGTAAGCGCCTTCTTTTTGGAGATGATTTAGAAGATTGCGATCGCCAGCTGACAATGCAGGTAACTTTAGAGCATGCTGCCAAAGAGTAACTTTGTAACTTAACTCTGAGCGAAGTTCAAATACTTTCCTTTTAATAGTATTTAGCAATGACATGAATACCCTCCATAATTCAAGATTGGTTTAAAAAAGTTCACCGATTTACACTTCTTGAGTGGTTGGATGCGTTGATTCAGCTATGGGAAACTTCATACTCCTCAGTTGAAGATAGGAAACACCTATTAAAGCTACAAAAGGGATGACTGTCTTAAGGGTGAACAAAGGCCATCTTCTCAGTGCCCCTAAAAAGACTTTAAAATTCACTTCTTGTAGATTTTTCACAATCATTTGTCGGCAAAATTTCCGAGAATATCCGTTTTGCTCCAATTTGATGAGAACTTCAGGTATGTGCTTGTATTGCATCAACAATGCGGACTTTTGCTCTTTCTGCCAATAACTCACGCCTACAATACATTCCATGTAGACATCTTTAGTGACAATGACACTGCCATTAGCCGCACAATATCCCGCCAAGAAGGCTAAGAATATCCAGTTATTTTCTGCCTCTTGCCAAATTTGCAAACCGCGTTGCACTAAATCTGTCCGGTATACAGTAGCAGTGAGAAAGATCACAGCACCAACACTTTTGTCGTAACAGTGTTCAAATATTGCTTTACCATCACCTTTTCCATCTTCAATATCAGCATCGAACCAGCGATTTCCTACTATTGTTGGTGGATGGACTGCTTCATCAGTCTTTTTATTTCTACCAGAAAAATTCAGAAATAATAATGATAAATTACTATTTTCTTTAATTTTAGCTAAAACATAACTTACGGCTCTTTCTTGAATCGGATCGTCATCACCAATTGTCCAGACATATTTAGTTGTGGCAGCTTTTAAACAAACTGCAATATTTTTTAAAACCCCTACATTCTCACTATTTCTGTTATAGTGAAACGTGACAGTGCTGAGAACTGCTTGCCACTTTTTTACAATATCCTGAGTATTGTCTGTTGAACAATTATCAGAAACTAAGATTTCACAGTCAGACTCAAAACCTTTGATAGCTTGAGCAAGCCACGCTAACTGTTTATCAAGGAACTTTGCGCGATTAAATGTAGGGATGGCAATGGTAAGTAATTTCTTCATAATTTTTAAAGTGCATAAATGAAAACTAATGAGCAACGGAATTAAATCTTTCCGCTGCTTCTTAGTTCTTAACTAGAATGCTTGTAAAGTCAGTTCACGGGGAGACGAATAAACTTGCACTTTGGGAATTGGAACAACAAACTGTCCATCCCACTCGCCAATGAAGGCCATTTGTTTCATAATTTCCTCCTTGAGATTCCAAGGCAAAATTAGGATATAATCTGGCTGAGTTTCACGAATTTTATCTGGAGAAAAGATAGGAATATGAGTTCCAGGTAAAAACAAACCTTGCTTGTGAGGATTGATATCTACCGTATAATCGATAAAATCTCTCCCAATTCCACAATAATTAAGCAGGGTGTTGCCTTTAGCTGGAGCACCATAACCCGCGATCGCTTTTCCCTCTGCTTTCGCAGCTAGCAGGAAACTTAAAAGCTGACGCTTTGTTTCTTTAACTTTTTCGCCAAAAGTCACGTAAGTTTCTATTAAATGCAGCCCTGCCGCAATTTCTTTTGCTTTCAATTCGCTAACTCTTTCACTAATACTGGGATTTTCAGCGTCGTCATGTTTGGCATAAATCCTCAGAGAACCGCCATGAGTTGTTAATTCTTCTACATCAAAAAGTTTTAAATTGTGTGCTGCAAAAATCTTTTCCACCGTCAGGAATGAAAAGTAAGAGAAATGCTCGTGATAAATGGTGTCGAACTGATTTTGCTCAATCAGGTGCAAGATGTGAGGAAACTCCATTGTCAAGATGCCACTCGGCTTGAGGATGATTTTCATCCCAGCAATGAAATCATTGAGTTCTGGCACGTGAGCTAACACGTTGTTGCCTATCAAAAGATCAGCTTGCTTACCTTGCACAACTAACTCTTTAGCAGTTTGAACTCCAAAAAACTTAACGACAGATGGAATGCCTTTTTCTTGAGCGACTTTAGCTATATTTGCTGCTGGTTCTATGCCTAAAACTGGAATACCTTTTTCCACAAAATATTGTAGTAAGTAGCCGTCGTTACTTGCTATTTCAATAACTTCAGTTTTGTTGTTGAACCCAAACCTTTCTACCATTGTATCGGTGTAAGTTTTGGCATGTTTTAGCCAACTTTCCGAGTAAGAAGAAAAGTAAGCATAGTCACTAAAAATCCTATCTGGGGTTTCAAACTGTTCTAGTTGAACTAACAGAGTATCTTTAGATACATAAGTGTGCAGGGGATAAAATTTTTCTGCTTGATTGAGGTGTTCTGCTGTTAAATAGGCGTTAGCCAAAGGAGACATTCCCAAATCAACAAAAGTATAGCTGAGTGGTTGACCGCTGAAACGACATTGTGCATTCCCCATAAACTTACTCCTGCGTCTTTCTCAAACAAATTGGTAACTTTTTCAAAAGAATTGATAATTTATTGAAGTCCGAATCTGAAGCAGAGAGCTATCGTGCAGTTAGCACTCACAGCTAAGAAAGGAAATTAGGTATAGGTTGAGATAACTCGAATTCTTAGGAGTGATTGAGGGCTAAATGCTGATAGCTCTGTGCTTATGACTTCTTAGCCCAGAAGAAGTCTTTATCTATCTGCTGGGTACGGATCAGATACTCTAGCTGTTTCAAGCGAGTGAAGCCTCTGGATAAGAAAGTTTCTTCAGTCATATCGATTTGAGAGAACAAATCCAAAAACTGTTCAGCACCTTTGCGGGCATTCCAATCACACTTGAATCCTGGAAGAACTGTGTTAATTTTCTCGAAAGAGACTCGGTAGCTGCGATTGTCTGCGCCTTGAGTGCCAAAACTCAATTTACATCCTGGGAAAACGTCCGCAATAATTTCGGCAATTTCTTTGACTCGATAGTTGTTTGCGGTATCTCCTACATTAAATATTTGGTTGTGGATGATATCACGAGGTGCTTCGAGCGTGCAAACAATTGCCTTACAAATATCTAATGCATGGGCTAATGGACGCCAAGGTGTACCATCACTAGTCATCTTAATTTCTTTTGTCGTCCATGCCAAACCTGCCAAGTTGTTTAAAACAATATCAAAGCGCATTCTGGGGGAAGCACCAAAGGCAGTCGCATTCCGCATGAAGGTGGGAGAAAAATCGTCGTCAGCGAGTGGCGCAACATCTCTCTCTACGAATGTTTTGCATTCTGCATAAGCGGTTTGAGGGTTGACGGATGATTCTTCTGTCACGTCTCCCTCAGTAGCTACACCATATACACTACATGAAGACATATATACGAAGCGACGTATACCTGCTTCTTTTGCCAGTTTTGCCAGACGAA
Organism: Rhizonema sp. PD37; assembly: GCA_029379215.1. Classification (GTDB taxonomy): domain Bacteria; phylum Cyanobacteriota; class Cyanobacteriia; order Cyanobacteriales; family Nostocaceae; genus Rhizonema. The sequence continues at coordinate 2,695 of JAQYWO010000210.1, read as the reverse complement.
GCGAACCTTGGTGGTTGATTTCGTATGTAATATGAGGGGCTAATTGTCCGGTAGGATCGTTGGAGAGTTCAGCCATATGAACTATGGCTTCCACACCCTGCAAATCTTCTTTTTGGAGATTACGGATATCCTTGTTGATAGTTTTAGCTGTCACTTCAGTACCGTTGTACAACCAACCAACTTTGTAATAGCCAGTGTCCACACCAATCACTTCATGTCCCCGTTCGATTAATAAGGGAGGTAATAACGATCCAAGGTAGCCTTCGGTTCCAGTGACAAGAATTTTCATACTTTATCAATACTGTTTTATAACTAAATAGTTTGAAATTGATTTGTGGCTGCTTTCAGGTGTGTCTGTTCGGGAATTTGTCCAGCTATTGCTTTGCCAATCTCAATTGAAGATGTGGCAGCTGGAGAAGGAGCATTGCAAACATGAACAGAGTTTTGACTTTGAACAATCAAAAAGTCATCCACTAACTTGCCATCATTCATCAACGCTTGAGCACGGACTCCAGCATGAGTTGGAACTAAATCTCCTGCTTGAACTTCGGGGATGAGTTTTTGCAAACTTTTCACGAACGCTGCTTTACTAAAAGAGCGAACGATTTCTTCCCAGCCTTCGTTGGCGTGTTTGGCAGCCAGTTTCCAGAATCCAGGAAAGGTCATAACTTCCGTAAAATCACGCAAGTCGAAGTCTGTTTTCTTATAACCTTCGCGCTTCAAACTAAGAACCGCGTTTGGTCCTGCATGGACGCTGCCATCGATCATACGCGTAAAATGAACACCGAGGAAGGGGAAATCAGGATTGGGCACCGGGTAAATTAAGCCTTTGACTAAATAGCGTTTTTCCAGTGTCAGTTCGTAGTATTCTCCCCGAAAAGGTACGATTTTTGCTTGAGGATCGACTTTAGCCAATCTGGCTACGCGATCGCTATGTAATCCAGCACAATTGACGACGAAGCGAGTTTCAAAGGTACCTTTCGGAGTTTCTAGTACATGGTGATTGCCAATAGTAACTATTTTCTCAACTTTTGTGTTGAGACGGAGATCGCCTCCCTGTTCAGTAATCAATTCAGCATATTTGAGGCAAACTTGTTTATAATTTACTATGCCTGTAGAAAATACTTTGATCCCACCCACGCAGCTGACGTGAGGTTCAACTTCTTTCACTTCCTCAGCACTGATTTTAGCAACTTTGAGACCGTTTTCCAAACCTCGGGTATAAAGGTTTTCTAGGCGCGGCAACTCTTCGTTACATGTCGCAACAATGACTTTGCCACATAAGTCATAATCTATACCATATTCTCGGCAAAACTCCACCATTGACTGACAACCGTCATAACAAAATTTAGCTTTGAAACTCCCCGGTTTATAGTAAATACCGCTGTGAATGACACCGCTATTGTTACCAGTTTGATGAAATGCCCATTGACTCTCTTTCTCTAATACTAAAATTCGGGAATTTGGATAGCGTTTACCTAAAGCCATGGCAGTGGAAAGACCAACAATTCCCCCACCGATAATTGCGAAATCATACATTACAGCTCTAGCCTCAATAAAGTTAGGAGTAAGGGCGGGTTTACTCTAGATAATATCTTGGTAAATCCGATCTAATATAGAATCTGCCCGCACAGCAGTTAGGAAGAAAGAACTTTTCAAGGCTCACCATACCATCCAAGGAGCTTTGCCCTTGTTCCACAGATCCTCTAAGTAATTTTTATCTCGTAAGGTATCCATAGGCTGCCAAAAGCCATGGTGTTTATAAGCCGACATCTGATCCATTTCCGCTAACTTTTCTAATGGCGTCTGCTCCCAAACAGTCATATCATCGTCAATTAAGTTAATGACTTCAGGTTCTAGTACAAAATAACCGCCATTAATCCAAGCTCCATCCCCTTCTGGTTTTTCACGAAAGTTGGATATTTTAGTTTGCTCCGCTCCTAAGACGATCGCTCCAAAGCGTCCTGGTGGCTGAACTGCAGTCAACGTTGCTAAAGTTTTTTGTTCTTTATGAAATTTAAGTAGCTCTGTAACGTTCACATTGCTAACACCATCCCCATAGGTGAAGCAAAAAGTTTCATTGCCAACATGCTCTCTCACACGCTTTAAACGTCCACCTGTCATTGTGTTATCACCCGTATTTACGAGGGTAACACGCCAAGGTTCAGCATAACCAGAATGCACGTTCATCTGGTTAAACCGCATATCAAAGGTAACGTCTGACATATGTAAGAAGTAGTTAGCAAAATACTCCTTAATCACATAGCCTTTGTAACCGCAGCAAATAATGAAGTCATTTACACCGTGCGTTGAGTAAGTCTTCATAATGTGCCATAAAATTGGTTTACCACCAATTTCAACCATTGGCTTGGGTTTAACGCTCGTTTCTTCACTCAAGCGTGTACCCAGCCCTCCAGCCAAAATTACTGCTTTCATGGGACTGTTCCTTGAATTTGCTGGTAGATGAAGATTTAACTTGTGCTACGTCTTCAGCTAAATACGCACTCAACTGTTATATAACGGCTCATTGCTAATAGCTGATTTCTATTAAATTTAGACACAAGAAAAAATCAACTTTCAATTTTCTCAGTCCCTAATCTAACCGTAATTTTTTTAGAAAGTATGAAGACAAGGTAAAAAAATTTGTTTTCTGTGTAAAAAAACGGAAAAGCTTGTTTAATATTCAATATATTAG